>NZ_JBVJHH010000036.1:0-118322 GCF_055586905.1 Streptosporangium sp. NPDC048886 | reverse complement strand
CGACCACCCGGGCGCTGCGGGCCACCGCCGCGTGGTCGGCGGAGAAGGACTCGCAGACGACGAGCTCCGCCAGGTCCCCAAGCATCAGGTCGAGGTTCACGCCGGCCTCCCCAGCTCGGCGCGGAACAGCCGCAGGACGTTGCCGCCGAGGATCTTGACGATGTCGTCCTCCGGGACGCCCCGCCCGAGCAGCGCCTCGGTGACCAGCGGCAGGCCGCGCGGCCCGTCGAGTCCCGGCAGGACGGCCAGGGGGTCGATCTCGCCGTACCCCAGGTCCTCGCAGCAGGGCGGGGTGAGGTCGTTCATGACCTCGCGGACGAAGTCGGGGCCGAGCCCGACGTGGTCGATCCCGCCGACGCCCACGACGTGTTCGATGTGGTCCACCAGGCGGTCCACGGTGTAGTCGGCCGGGTCGTCGGCGAGGAAGGCCGCCACGAAGTTGACGCACACCACGCCGCCGGTCGCGGCGACGGCGCGGATCTGGTCGTCGGTGAGGTTGCGGTGGTGGTCGCGCAGGGCGCGGGCCGAGGAGTGGGTCGCCATCACCGGCCGGGTGGCCAGCTCCAGCACGTGCCCCACCCCGGAGGCGCTCAGGTGCGAGATGTCGAAGATCATGCCGAGGCGTTCCATCTCCCGGACCGCCTCCACCCCCGCCGCGGTGAGCCTGCTGCCGGTGGCGTCCTCGCCGCTGCCGTCGGCCAGGGCGGTGCGGCCCCAGTGCGCGATCGAGGCGACCCGCACGCCCAGCCGGTGCAGGGTGGGCAGCAGCTCGACGCTGGCGTCCAGGCCGGGAGCGCTCTCCAGCGCCAGCACCAGGGCGATCCTGCCCTCGCCGAGGGCCTGGTCGATCTGGGCGCCGTCGGTGCAGAGCCGTACCGTGTCGGGGTTGCCCTCGGCCAGGGTGTGCGCGCACTCGATCATGCGCAGGGTCTGCCGGAGCGCCCCCTCCGGCCGGTACTCGTCGTCGATGAAGACCGGCAGCACCTGCACGTTCACCCCGCCCTCGTGGAGCTGGGGCAGCCAGCGCTCGCGGAAGAACGACGCCCAGCGTTGGGGCGGCCGCGCGGTGACCGCCATCAGCAGGTCGTTGTGGGTGTCCGCGACGACGGCGCGGTGGTGGAGCTCAACGGACACGTGCCAGCCCTCCGATGCGTGATTACCGTGACGGTATGACAGGTCGGGGGTGGGGGAATTCGTCCGGTTTCCCTAAGGGTGGCGCGGTTGTTTGTCCATTCGCCCAAGATCGCTTTTTCCGCCCGCGATACCCGGGCGGTCGGGCGGATCGGCGTGGAGGCGGTACGGATGGCCGGTAGGTGAACGATGAAGGAAAGTTACAGGATCCTCACAACGTGTGGAGATTATTGACGCAACTCGTCGGCCGACCGTAGGGTCCGGACAACCCCGGGTTCCCGGCCTCGAAAGATCCACACGGAGCGGTTCATGAAGCGACTGGCAGCTGTAGCGGCATTGCTCGGCCTCGCCGCCGTCACGGCGTGCAGCGGCAGTACCGGAGACAAGCCCGCGGCGGGCGGTAGCGGCAGCGGCGGTGGTCTCTACACCACGATCGACGGCCTCAAGCCCGGCCTCGACGTCAACGGCCCGATCAACCCATGGAACCCCAAGGGCAACGCCTTCATCGGGTACAACGCCATGCGGATCGCCTGGTCGAAGAACCACCTGACCGACCCGAACCAGTTCTACCCGGGCATCGCGGCGAGCTGGGAGATCGCGCCGGACAACTCCTCGATCACGCTGCACCTGCACCCGGGCAACAAGTGGTCCGACGGCAAGCCGGTCACCGCCGAGGACGTGAAGTTCTCCATCGCCCTGGCCTACACGCAGGGCAGCACCGCCTTCGCGATCGACCCGGGCGCGGCCGGCGCCGCCTCCGAGGTCGAGGTGGTCGACGACAAGACCGTCAAGATCACCCAGGACATGGACAACCCCAGCGTCACGTTCGTGCGCGGCGTCATGGACAGCTACATCGTGCCCCAGCACGTCTGGGGCAGCGTGCTGCCCGCCGACTTCTGGGACAAGCTGAAGACCGCCCGCGGCGAGGGGGCCGAGGCCGAGAAGGCCCGCGAGGAGATCACCGCGCTGTCGGAGAAGGTCCTCGCCTTCGCCCCGCCCAAGGACGTCTCCGCCGGCCCGTTCACGCTGGAGCGGATGAACCCGAGCGAGGCGCTGCTGGTCAAGAACAAGAACTTCTACAACGCCGCGAACGTCGGGCCCGACCAGGTCAAGCTGCTCAACTACACCGGCAACGAGCAGATCTGGAACTACCTCATCGCCGGCAAGCTCGACAACGCGCCGTTCACCGCCGTGCCCGCCGACGTGATGAAGCGCATCACCACGACCCAGGGCAACGGGGTGGTCAAGGGCTACTCGCCGGTGTCGCTGGGCATGGCCTTCAACCAGTCCAAGAAGCCCTACGACAACGTGCACGTGCGGCGCGGCCTGGCCTACCTGATCAACCGGGAGGAGATCACCAAGATCGCCTCGCCGGAGGGCGGAACCCCGGCGGTCACCACCACCGGCATCCACCAGAAGCCCGCCGCGGAGTGGCTCGGCGCCGACCTCGCCGCGCTGGAGCCGTACAAGCTCGACGCGGCCAAGGCCGAGGAGGAGTTCAAGGAGGCGGGCCTGAAGAAGGAGGGCGGCAAGTGGACGCTGCCCGACGGCACGCCGTGGAAGTTCACCGTCAACGTCCCGGCGCCGTTCTCCGACTGGATCTCCGGCGCCAAGGCGGTCACCAGCCAGCTCACCGCGGCCGGGATCGACGCCGAGGTCGTGACCACCGCCGACTACCCGCTCTACCTCAAGGAGCTCGCCGAGGGCAAGTATGACGTCGGGTTCTGGCTGATCGCGCTCGGCCCCGCGCCGTACAACATCTACCAGCGCCTCTACGGCGTCTCCAACGGCTGGTCCATCCTCGGCGGCAAGCTCAAGCACGCCGAGCCCGGCAAGAACGGCAACTGGATGGGTGGCCCGGAGACCATCGAGGTCGACGGGGCCAAGATCAACCCCGGTGAGCTCACCGCCCAGCTGAACTCCGCCTCCGGCGACGAGCAGAAGAAGATCATCGGCCAGCTCGCCAAGGCGGCCAACCAGGACCTGCCGGTGGTCCAGCTCTGGGACTACGTCAACACCCAGTTCGTCAACACCAACCGCTTCACCGGCTTCCCCGAGAACGACAGCGACCTGCTCCGCCAGCCCTCCGGCGTGTGGATCCAGCTCGGCATGGTCAAGAAGAAGCAGTAACACATGACGATGTTCGCACGAAGGCTCGCGGGTCACCTGGCCCGCGGGCTCGTCATGGTCCTGGTCGTCACCACGGTCAGCTTCTTCGTCATCAGAAGCGTCCCCGGCGACCCCATGGCCGCCCGGTACGAGAAGCTGGTCGAGCAGGGCATGTCCCCCGCCGCGGCGCAGCGGGCCGTCGAGGTCCTCTACGGCTTCGCCCCGACCGGCGACCTGTGGCAGCAGTACGTCGACTACATGTCCGGCCTGCTCCGCCTGGACCTGGGCCAGTCGCTGATGGTGCCGGGCGTGGGCGTGTCGACCGTGCTGTTCTCGGCCGCCAAATGGACCGTTCTCCCGGTGCTGGCGGGCACGCTGCTGAGCTTCCTGATCGGCGTCGTCATGGGGGTCTACGCCGCCATCAGGCGCTCGGGCAGACTCGGCGACGTCCTGGCGATCTCCGGGTCGCTCCTGCACGGCGTCCCCCAGTACGTGCTCGCCCTGCTGCTGGGCGCCGTCTTCACGACGCTGATCCCGATCCTGCCCACGAGCGGCACGGCCGACATCATGTTCGAGCCGGGCTTCAACGCCGGATACATCGGCTCGCTCATCGAGTACGCCACGCTGCCGGTCCTCACCTACGCGCTCGCCTCCTACGGAGGCTGGATCCTGGCGATGAAGTCGAGCGTGGTCACCGTCCTCGGCGACGACTTCATCCTCGCCGCCGAGCTGCGCGGCATCAAACGCGGCATCGTCTTCCGCTACGTGGCGCGCAACGCGATCCTGCCGCTGTTCACCATCCTGGCCCTCTCGCTGGGCATGCTGTTCGGCGGCGCGATCTTCATCGAGCGGATCTTCAACTACCCCGGCCTGGGGCTGATGCTCATCGACGGCATCAACAACCGTGACTACGCCCTGATGGGCGGGGCGTTCCTGCTGATCACCGTGGCGATCGTCGTCGCCAACATCGTGGCGGACCTGTTCTACAGCGTGATCGACCCGCGGGTGCGGAGTGGGGAGGGGGCCCGATGACGGCACCGGTCATCGCCGCGGGCGGCGGCCGCGCGGCCCTGCGGCGCAACTTCTGGCGCGGCGTCTGGCGCGTGCTGAAGCGCAAGCCCAGCCGCATGGTCGGCATGGTCATCGTGCTGGGGTTCGCGTTCATGGGCGTCTTCGGGCCGATGTTCTATCCCGACCCGCTGCCCCGCGACACCGCCGCCCTGTACGCGCCGCCGAGCTGGGAGCACCCCTTCGGCACCGACTTCGAGGGCACCGACGTGCTCGCGCTGCTGGTCACCGGATCGCGGTACGTCCTGCTGACCGCCCTGGTCACCGCCGTCATCACGGTGGTGGTCGGCGCCGCGATCGGGCTGTTCGCCGGGTTCCGCCGCGGGCGCTGGGACACCGTGCTCATGCGGATCACCGACATGAAGCTGACCATCCCCGGCCTGCCGCTGCTGCTGGTGCTGTCGACCATCTGGAAGTTCACCAGCGCCTTGGAGATGGGCCTGGTGCTCGGCCTGCTCGGCTGGGGCGGCGTGGCCCGGGCCGTGCGCTCGCAGACCCTGTCCCTGCGCGAGCGCGGCTTCATCGAGGCGGCCAGGGGGCTCGGCCTGTCCACGACGCACATCATCGGCAGGGAACTGCTGCCCAGCATGGCCCCATTCGTCGCGATGAACATGCTCATCGCCGTCACCGGCGCCGTCTACGCGCAGGTGGGCCTGTTCTTCCTGGGCGTGCTGCCGTTCGAGGCCAACAACTGGGGCGTGATGCTCAACCTCGCCGTGTTCGGGGGCGGCGCGATGTCCTCGCCCGCCGCGCTGCCGTACCTGATGGCGCCGCTGCTGGCGATCCTGCTGCTCACCCTGGGCATCGTGCTCGTCGTCGACGCCATGGACGAGATCTTCAACCCCCGGCTGCGTGAGGAGTAACGGGTGTCTGTGACCCCTGAGAAGAAGGCGCCGGGAGTGCGCGTCAGCGGCCTGTCCGTCGTCTACCGGACACCGGCCGGCGAGCTTCCCGCGATCTCCGGGATCGACCTGGAACTCGTGTCCGGCACGATCACCGGGGTGGTCGGCGAGTCCGGCTCCGGAAAGTCCACCCTGGCGCTGTCACTGCTCAACGCCGTCCAGTCGCCCGGCAGGATCAGCGCCGGCAGCGTGGAGATCGACGGCCTCGGCGACGTGGTGAAGCTGAGGGGCGAGGAGCTGCGCAAGGCGAGGGGACGGCACATCGGATACGTCTTCCAGGCCGCGCAGAACTCCCTCAACCCCCTCAAGACGGTCGGCAAGCAGCTGCTCGACCTGGGCCGTTCGCACGACGTGGCGGACCTGCGCGGGCTCGTCAGGGACGCCAAGGACCTGCTCGGCCGGATGGGCATGGACGGGGCGCGGGTCCTCGACTCCCACCAGCACGAGCTGTCCGGCGGGATGCGCCAGCGGGTCGGCATCATGCTCGCGCTGGTGCTCAACGCCCATCTCGTCGTGCTCGACGAGCCGACGACCGCGCTCGACATGATCACCCAGGCGACGATCCTGCGGATCGTCCGCGAGGTCCACCAGGAGCGCGGGCTCACCACGCTGGTCATCACCCACGACCTCGGCGTGGTGGCCGAGGTCGCCGACCGGCTTGCCGTCATGTACGGCGGGCAGGTGGTGGAGCAGGGCCCGACCATGGAGGTGCTGAGCGCGCCCCGCCACCCCTACACCCAGGGCCTGCTGCGGGCCATCCCGCGCCTGCTGGGCGACATCGACGAGGCCCGGGCCCTGCCGGGCCGCCCGCCGACGCTGGGCACCATCCCAGCGCAGGGATGCGTGTTCAGGGAACGGTGCGTCCTGCGCATGGACGTCTGCGAGACGGAACGGCCGCCGGTCGTCGTCTCCGGGACGTCGATCGTGGCCTGCCACGCGGTCGAGGCCGGTGCCGGGGCGGCAGCCGGGGACCGGCCGGCCGCCCCGGCACCGGTGGAAGTGCCGGAGGTCGTGGGAGCGCAGCGCGCCACCGGGGTACATGAAGGACGGGGGGAGCAACCGTGATCACGGGGCAGAACATTACGAAGACCTTCAAACAGCGGGGGAGCGTGCTCGCCGGCCGGGAGGTCAAGGCGCTGCGCGGCGTCGACTTCGCCATCGAGAAGGGCGGGGCGGTCTCGTTCATCGGCGAGTCCGGCTGCGGCAAGACGACGCTGGGCCGGATCATCGCCGGCCTGGAGAGCCACGACTCCGGCGAGATCACCATCGACGGCGTCTCCATGTCGTCGCTCAAGCCGCGCCGGCGGCAGCCGTACTTCCGCCGGATCCAGCTCATCCACCAGGACCCCTACTCGGCGCTCAACCCGACCCGCACGATCCACCAGACGCTGAACGCCCCCCTGGCCCTGCGGGCCCGGCAGACCGGCCGTCCGAGCTCGTGGGTGGACGGACGGGCCGAGGAACTGCTGGCGCTGGTCGGGCTCGACCCGGCCTATGTGCTGCCGCGCTACCCCCACCAGCTCTCCGGCGGGATGCGCCAGCGCGTCGTGATCGCCCGCGCGCTCACCGTGGACCCCGAGATGCTCGTCGCCGACGAGGCCGTCTCGATGATCGACGTGTCGCTGCGGCTGGGCATCCTGGCGCTGCTGAAGGACCTGCGCGAACGGCTCGGGGTGAGCGTGCTGTTCATCACCCACGACGTGGCGACCGCGCGCTACATCGGCGACGACGGCGAGCTCTACGTCATCTACCGGGGCCAGGTCGTCGAACGCGGCAACGTGGACACCATCATCTCCGACCCCGTCCACCCCTACACGCAGTCGCTGCTGTCGGCCATCCCGGTGCTGCACGGCCTGGAGCGGCCGGGCGAGCAGCCGGTGGTGCCGACCGAGGCGCTGAACGAGAGCCACCACGACGCGGGCTGCCTGTTCGCCCGGCGCTGCCCGTTCCGCACCGAGCGCTGCGAGTCCGAGCAGCCGCTGCTCGGTCGGGGAGAGGGCTTCCCGCAGGAGCACGCCTGCTTCCACCCCGAGCGCCGCAGCGTCGTCGCCACACCCATCGGGCTCGGGTGAGGGCCGTGCGGGCAATCCGCGGAGCCACCGCCGCCGACGCCGCGGCGATCGGCGAGGTCGCCGGGGCCGCGCTCGTCCTCGACGCCGCCGAGGCGCCACGGCTGGTGGCCCGGCTCTCCGACCCGCCCCCGGAGCGCCGCTGGACGGCGCTGGTGACCGACGACCTCGACGCCGTGCTGTTCGCCTCGGTGTCGGCGCGGGACGGCTCCGCCGGGCACATCGACCTGCTGGCCGTGCGCCCCGGCGCCCGGGGCGAGGGGCGCGGGCGGGCGCTGGTCGCCGCGGCCGAGGAGTGGCTGCGGGCCGAGGGGGTCACCGAGGCCCGTTTCGCCGGCAACCCGCCCTGCTACGCCTGGCCGGGCATCGACGTGCGTTACACCGCCGCGGCCTGCCTGGCCGAGAGCCTGGGCTACGAGCGCTACAACGTCGCCTGGAACATGACCGCGGACCTGTCGGTCGACCTGTCCACCGAGGCCGACCTCCTGCGGCTGGCCGACAAGGGCGTCACCGTGCACGCGGCCGGTCCCGGCGAGCGCGCCGCCGTGCTCGGCTTCATCCGGGAGCACTGGAACGACAACTGGGCGTGGGAGGCCGCGCAGGCGAGCGGCTGCCACTACGCCTCCCGGGACGGGCAGATCCTCGGTTTCGCCGCCTGGGGGGCCCGGCCCGCCTGGTTCGGCCCGATGGGCACCGCCCCGGCCGCGCGGGGGCTCGGCGTCGGCCGGGTGCTGCTGCGCCGCTGTCTCGCCGAGCAGCGGGAGGCGGGCCTGGCGAGCGCGCAGATCTCCTGGGTGGGGCCGCTGGGCTTCTACTCCCGGGCGGTCGGCGCGCACGCCGAGCGGGTCTTCTGGCTCTACCGCCGCGACCTGCGGTGACGCTCTGATGTCAGGGGTAGAGCAGCGGCCCGCCGTCCAGCCAGGTCTCTGGGGAGACGGGGGGCGGGCACAGGTCCGCCGGGTCCTTGCCCGCGTCCATGGTGTGCCGCAGCGAATCCGAGCCCCAGAGCTGGTCCATGAAGTACGACCTGCCGTCCTCACTGTGCCAGGCGAAGTCCTCCGGATGGAGCGACCGCGCCAGGTGCAGCATCGACAGGCCGGTCAGCACGGGCCGGAACGCCCCCTGGTCGTGCACGTGGAGCTGGACCCCCCGTACGGCCAGGCCCGCGTGCTTGTGGAAGGTCGGGGTGAACCAGGTGTCGCGGAAGCGCACGCCCGGCAGGCCCAGGCCGTTGAGTCCGGCGGCGAACCTGCCGTCCAGGTAGGGGGCGCCGACCAGTTCGAACGGCCTGGTGGTGCCGCGCCCCTCCGACAGGTTCGTGCCCTCGAACAGGCCGGTGCCCGGATAGACCAGCGCGGTCTCCCTGGTCGGCATGTTCACCGAGGGCATCACCCACGGCAGGCCGGTGGCCTCGAAGGGGGTGTCGCGCCGCCAGCCCTCCATGGTGATCACCCGCAGGTCCGCGCCGATCGAACGGTTGACGTGGACGGCGAGCTCGCCCGCGGTGAGGCCGTGCCGTACCGGGACGGCCGCCCGGCCCACGGGACCGGCGTAGGCGGGGTCGAGCAGCGGGCCCTCCGCGACGGTCCCGCCGATGGGGTTGGGCCGGTCGAGCACGGCGAAGCGCAGGCCGAGCCGTGCGGCCGACGCGATGAGGTCGTACATCGTCCAGACGTAGGTGTAGAAACGCGTGCCGACGTCGGAGATGTCGAAGACGAGCGTGTCGACCCCGGAGGACGCCACGAGGTCGTCCAGCGGGCCGCCGTCCTTGTCGTAGGTGTCGAAGACCGGCAGCCCGGTCGTGGGGTCGAGACTCTCCTGCCCGCCGAAGCCGGCCTGCGCCGTGCCCCGTATCCCGTGCTCGGGGCTGAACAGCGCCGTCAGCGGCACTCCCGCCGTCCGCAGCGCCGTGGCGCCGGGCGTCAGGTCCGGCAGGACGCCGGTCGGGTTGGTGATCAGGCCGATCCGGTCGCCGTGGAGGAGGCCGGGATCGGCGGCGAGCCGCTCGATTCCGGTGCGTACGTAAGACATGGCTCCATTGTCCGAAGAAAATTTGCATAATAGAAGTAGGAGATGAAAATTAGCGACATGGGGCGACATGATTGATCCACTCGCAAGCCTGTCAACGGAGCAGAGTGATCCGCGCTACAGCGACATCGATCGGCTCTCGACCGAGCAGGTCGCCCGGCTGATGAACGCGGCCGACGTCACCGTGCCCGCGGCGGTGGCCGTGGAGATCCCGGCGATCTCGGCCGCGATCGACGCGATCGCCGCCCGGATGCGGGACGGGGGGCGGCTGTTCTACGTGGGCGCGGGGACGTCGGGCCGGTTGGCCGTGCTGGACGCCTCCGAGTGCCCGCCGACCTTCGGCACCGACCCGGAGCTGGTGCAGGGCATCATCGCGGGCGGCGAGCCCGCGCTGACCCGGTCCGTCGAGGGCGCCGAGGACGACGGTGACGCGGGAGCCGCGGCGATCGCCGACCGGCAGGTGGGCGCGCTCGACTCGGTGGTCGGCGTCTCCGCCAGCGGCCGGGCGCCGTACGTGCTCGGCGCGCTCGCGGAGGCCGGCCGCCGCGGCGCCCTCACCGTGGGACTGTCGTGCAACGCCGGAGCCCCGCTCTCCGCGGCGGCGCTGCACCCGATCGAGGTGATCGTCGGCCCGGAGGTGGTGACCGGCTCCACCAGGCTCAAGGCCGGGACCGCGCAGAAGCTGGTCCTCAACATGATCTCCACGATCGCGATGGTCCGGCTGGGCCGGACCTACGGCAACACCATGATCGAGGTGTCGGCGATGAACTCCAAGCTCGCCGACCGGGCCACCCGGATGGTCCGCGACATCACCGGCGCGGACCTGTCGGTCGCCCGGCCCGCCCTGGAGGCGGCCGGATGGCACGTCAAGGTCGCGGTGCTGATGATCGAGCGCGGCCTCGACCCGGACGACGCCCAGCTCCTGCTGCGGGCCCACGGCGACCGTCTGGAGTCGGCGCTCGCCGCCGGAGAGGCGCAGGGTGCCTGAGGGCCCCGGCGGGGCCACCGGGACGTCCGGCGGCCCCGCCGGGGTGCCTGCCGGGCCGGGGACGTCCGGCGGCCCGGCCGGAGCCGGTGGGCCGGGGCTGGGTGTCGGGTCCGGCGGTCAGGCCGGTGGGGCGGGCGGGGGACCCGGGAGGGTGGCCGCGCCCGGCGGCTCGGCGGCGCTGGCCGCGATCCTGGCGGCGGCGGTGCCGGACGTCTGCTCGGCGGCGGTCGCCGTGATCGCCGTGGACGGGGCCACGGCCGCCGCCGCGGCACAGGGGGAGCTCGTACGGTACGCGGGTGCCTCGGGGGGCCTCCTGGCCGACCGCCCGGCCGTACGGCGAGACTCGATCTTCGATCTCGCGTCGCTCACCAAGGTCTTCACGACGGCCGTCATCCTGTCGCTGGCCGAGGAGGGCCGGCTCGACCTGGACGGGCCCGTCCCGGCCTGGCTGCCCGCCGGGCCCGCCGGGGCCACCGTCCGGCACCTGCTCACCCACACCGCGGGCCTGCCGCCCGGCCGCCGGGCCCACGAGGAGCTCCCCGGAGACGGGCCCGAGGTCCTCGCCGCCCGCCTGGAGCGCATCCTCTCGACACCGCCGCCGCACCCGGCCGGTGAGCTCCACCTCTACTCCGACGTCGGCATGATCATGGCGGGCCGGATCGCCGAGCTCGCCGGGGGCGCACCCCTCGACGAGCTGCTCCGCGCCCGCGTCACCGGCCCGCTCGGCCTGGACGACACCGGATACCGGCCCGCGCCGTCGCTGCGTCACCGCATCGCCGCGACCGAGGACAAGCCCGAGCGGGCCGGCTCCGGATGTGTGCGGGGCGAGGTCCACGACGAGACCGCCCACGGCCTGGGCGGGGTCGCCGGGCACGCCGGAATCTTCTCCACGGCCGACGACGTGCTGCGGTTCGCCGAGGCGCTGCGCACCGGAGGGGCCCCGATCCTGCGCCCGGACACGGTCGCGGAGATGACCCGCGACCAGGGCGTCAGGGGGGCGGCGTTCGGCCAGGGGCTGGGCCTGCGGATCGGCGACCCCGCCGTCGTCGGCCCGCTGACCTCCGCCTACGGACACTCCGGCTTCACCGGCACCGCCTTCGTCGTGGATCCCGGCCGGGCCCTGACGGCCGTCCTGTTGACCAACAACGTCCACCCGCTCCGGGGCCGCGCCGGCATCCGCGACCTGCGGCACGCCGTCGCCGCGCAGGCGCTGCGGCTGGCCTGACGCCCGTGCCCCGCCTGGCGCGGCGGGGCCGGCGTCACCTGCTCCGGCGGCGGGTGTCGGCCATGAACTCGTCGAGCGCGCCCCTGGTGGCTCGCAGCGCCGCGTCCGAGGTCTCGAACGTGCGCTGGGCGATGCCGACGAAGATGCAGTCCACGATCAGGAGCTGGCTGATCCGGCTGGCCAGCGCGCCGGGGCGGAACGCCGTCTCCCGGCCGGCCGAGACCAGGACGTGGTCGGCGAGCTCGGCCAGCGAGGAGCGCGGGTTGTTGGTGATCGCCACCGTGGTCGCGCCCGCCTTGTGCGCGACCTGCATGGGCGCGATCACGTCGGGGGTCTCGCCGGTGCAGCTCACCCCCACCGTGACGTCGCCCTCCCCGAGCAGCGCCGCGCTGGTCAGCGCGAGGTGCGCGTCGGTGAAGGCATGGCTGGAGCGGCCGATCCGCATCAGTTTCTGCGCCATGTCGGCCGCCACGAGGCCGGAGGCGCCGACCCCGTAGACGTCCACCCGTCGGGCGGCGGTCATGGCCTCCACCACCGCGCCCAGCCGGTCGGGGTTGAGCTGCGCCGCGGTGTCGGCCAGCGCCTCGGACTCGGCCCGGGTGACCTTCGCGATCACGTCGGTGAGCGGGTCGTCGGGCCCCAGGTCACCGGGGACGAGCCGCTCCGGCTCCTCCCGGGCCACCGCGGCGGCCAGGGCGAAGCGGAGCTGGGAGTAGCCGGCGAAACCGAGGGCTCGGGCGGTGCGGACGATCGTGGCCTCGCTCGTTCCGGAGACCGCGCTGAACTCGGTGATCGTGCTGCGCGCGACCATCCCCGGATCGTCCAGGATGAGCCGGGCGATCGCCTGAGCCGCGGGGGTGAGGGAGGGCAGGACCGCTCTCACCGTGGCCACCAGGTTCACGGGGGTGGGGCCGTCTTGGTCGTTCATTCGGGCACCTCTTCTGTCGGGATCAAGCCTATTGGCCGCCGGTCAGCCATAGGGCTGCGGCACGGGCCGAAACCCGGGAAATGCCGTGGGTTGCCACATAGACCGCGCCGATGGGCTCGCCGGGCAGTCCGGTCTCGATCACGATCGCGTCGGGGCGCCGCCGTACGGCCCGCGCCAGCAGGTCCCTGACCCACGCGTGGCGGGGGGCGTCGTGCACCACCAGGACGAGCGGGCGTCCGTCGTCGGACAGGTCGGGCAGCTCGGCCGTCTCGCCGGCGACGGTGTGCCCGCCGGTGCCCGGCAGCAGCTCGGTGAGGGCGCCGACGAGGCCGGTGGGGGTGGCGGGGTCGATCGCCAGGTTCAGGCGCGGGGCGATGTCGAGGACCAGCGGCGGCCGGGAGAGGACGGGCCGGGCGGGCGGGGCGCCCGCGGCGGTGACCACGCGCATGGCGGCGCGGGCCGCCAGCATGCCGAGCTCTTCGCCCTCGGCCCGTGGGTCCCGCGCCCCTCCCGGGTCGGAGACGCCCGCCGCCCCACGCGGGACTCCCGCGTCGAGGGCCCCCGCGTCTCCGGCTCCGTCCGTCCCATGCGCCCTTCCGGCGTCTCCGGCTCCGTCCGCGCCGCGCGCCCGCGCGGCGGCCTGCCCGGCGTGCCAGCCGGCCAGGGCCAGCACCCGCGCCGCCGCCTCGGCCAGGCGCTCCTCGGGCAGCCTCCCGTCGTGCACGGCCTCCACGATCGCATCCCGCAGCGCGTAGACGCTCTCCCCGCCCGGGGAGGACACCCCGACGCAGATCGCGTCCACCCCCGCGGCCAGCGCGCGGACCGCGATCTCACCCGGCGGGTGCAGGGCGGCGACGGCGCCCATCTCGATCGCGTCGGTCACCAGCAGCCCGTCGAAGCCCATCTCCTCGCGGAGCAGGCCGGTCAGGACGCGCCTGCTCAGGGTGGCGGGGTTGCCGGGATCGAGCGCGGGCACCAGCAGGTGGCCGCACATCACGGCCCGCACGCCGGCCTTCACGGCCGCGTGGAACGGCGGCAGGTCGCGCTCCCGGAGGAGTTCGAGGGAGGCGTGCACGGTCGGCAGCGCGTGGTGGGAGTCGGTGACGGTGTCGCCGTGGCCGGGGAAGTGCTTGGCGCAGGCGGCCACCCCGGCACTCTGCAGGCCCGTGATCCAGGCGACGGAGTGCCGGGCCACCAGCTCGGGGTCCGGGCCGAAGGAGCGGATGCCGATCACCGGGTTGGCGGGGTTGGCGTTGACGTCCACCACGGGGGCGTAGTCGAGGGTGATGTCGGCCGCGGCGAGGAGGCGGCCGATCTCGCGGGCGACCCGTTCGGTCCGTCCGGCGTCGTCGGCCACCCCGAGGGCCAGGTTGCCCGGCCAGGAACTGCCAGTCCTGGCCTCCAGCCGGGTGACCGCCCCGCCCTCCTCGTCCACCGCGACCACCACGGCCGGATTCTCCCGGCGCAGCCCGGCGACGAGTCCGGCGGTCTGCGCCGGATCGGTGAGGTTGCGGGCGAACAGCACGGCACCGCCGAGGCCCTCGCCGAGCGCCCGGCGCAGCCAGTCGGGCGGCGCGGTGCCGTCGAAGCCGGGCTGGAGCACGGTCATGGCCAGCCGGGCCAGGGTGGGGCTGTGGTGAGGCATGAGGGCACCTTCTCGCCGGAGACGTCTCGGGGCAGGTTACACATCAATGACACTTTCTTTCATCATCATTGCTTTGAAAGTAACTTTCTGCCATTCTCGCCGTCGAGACCCCGTGACCCTCCTGACCGGCTCCGCGTCCGTTCAACGGCCTCCGGCTGCGCTGCCCCGCGGCCGCGCGGCCGGAGCGGTCAGGGACGGCCAGGGGCGCAACACCCCCCTTGGAGTCCGTATGAACTCACCCACCCGACGCACCGTCCTACGCGGCCTCGCCCTCGCCGCCGCGGCGACCGCCGTTCCGCTCCCCGCCTTCGCCTCCTCCTCCGCCGAGTATGCGCCGCCGCTGCGCCAGATGCGCGGCATGTGGATCGCCTCGGTGGTCAACATCAACTGGCCGTCGAAGACGGGCCTGACCGTCGACCAGCAGAAGGCCGAGTATCTCGCCTGGCTGGACCTGGCGCAGGCCCGCAAGCTGAACGCGGTGTTCGTGCAGATCCGGCCGACCGCCGACGCCTTCTGGCCCTCGCCGTTCGAGCCCTGGTCGCAGTATCTGACCGGCACCCAGGGCCAGGACCCCGGCTACGACCCGCTGGCGTTCCTGGTCGAGGAGACGCACCGGCGGGGCCTGGCCTTCCACGCGTGGTTCAACCCCTACCGCGTGTCGATGCAGCCCGACCCCGCCAAGCTCCACCCGGACCACCCGGGCAGCAAGCACCCCGACTGGATCGTCCCCTACGGCGGCAAGCTCTACTACAACCCGGGCATGCCCGAGGTCCGCGCGTTCGTGCAGGACGCCATGATGGACGCGGTGACCAGGTACGACATCGACGGCCTCCACTTCGACGACTACTTCTACCCGGTCAACACCCCCGCCTTCGACGACAGCGCGGCCTTCGCCAAGTACGGTCAGGACTTCCCCGACCTCGCGGCCTGGCGGCGCAACAACGTCGACCTGCTCGTGCAGGAAATGCAGCAGCGGGTACGGCAGGCCAAGCCGGAGATCGCCTGGGGCATCAGCCCCTCGGGCATCTGGCGCAACAGGACCACCGACCCCCTGGGCTCGGACACGGGCGGCAGCCAGTCATACGACAACCTGCACGCCGACACTCGCGGCTGGGTCAAGAAGGGCTGGCTGGACTACATCGCGCCGCAGCTCTACTGGTACATCGGCCAGTCGAACGCCGACTACGCCAAGCTGGTCCCCTGGTGGTCCGACGTGGCGGCGGGCACCGCCACGCAGCTCTGGATCGGCCAGGCGGCCTACAAGGCGGGGGCTGCCGGGCAGCCGGCCCAGTGGTTCCAGCCCGACGAGCTCACCAGGCACCTGACCCTCAACCGGAACCACCCGCAGGTCGGTGGCGACATCTGGTACAACTCAGGCGACGTGCGTGACGACCGGCTCGGCTCGGTCACCACCGTCGTAAACGACCACTACACGCGTCCCGCCCTCGGCCCGCTGCTGCCCCGGCTCGCCGACGGCGAGGCCCCGCGCCGCCCCGTGATCACCTGGGCGCGCCGGGTGGACGGGGGCGTCGAGCTGCGCGCCGTCGCCACGGGCAAGGACGTCCCGTTCCAGTACGCGATCTTCCGGATCGACGGGCACGCCAGGCCCGAGGACTTCGCCGACGCCCGCAACCTGGTCGCGGTCGTCCCCGCCGAGCGGCACCTGCGCTGGGTGGACCCGGCGGGAACCAGGAACGCCTGCTACTACGTGACGGCCGTCGACCGGGCCAACCGGCAGAGCCGGCCGAGCCAGGGCCGCCGCGTGCACTGGTGACCCGCCCGTGCCGTCGCCGGGTGCCGTGAGCCGGTGACCGGCCCCGGCACGGACATCATCCGGGACAGGCCCCGGCCGCCCCGTCCGGGCGGCCGGGGCCTGTCCCGGTGGAGGCGGTCTCCTGCGGGCGGACGGCTCCGTGCCGGGGCCGTCGCCGGGCGACACGGGTGGTCGCCTCCGGCCCCGCGGGGCCGGAGGGCCGGGCGCGCGGGGCCCCTCGGCGAGGATCAGGGGCCGCACGCGCCCGGCCCTCAGCGCTCCTGGGCGATCAGCCGCCGGTGGGCGCCGGGCGCCGGGTGGACGCCGGCGCCGTGCAGGGCCAGGGCGGCGGCGCCGGCGGCGCTGTCGCGGGCCGGCACCACCACGCCGCCCTCCAGCCTGGCGCGGACCTCCGCCGCCAGCAGGGTGGGCTCGGTGAGCAGGGAGCCCGCCAGCACCAGCGGTCCCGGGCCGGGCCCCAGCGAGCGGACGGTGCCGGAGAGCCGGCGGGCGGCCTCCTCCAGGATCGCGACGGCCACCGCGTCGCCCGCGGCCGCGGCCGACTCCACCTCCGGCGCCAGCCGTGCCAGCCAGGCGGGACCGTCATCGGCGATCCCCCGGTGGACCATGCTCACGATCTGGTGGGCCGGCGCTCCGCCGAGGGTCCCCCGGTGCAGCGCGGTAGGCGCGGCCCGTCCGTCGAGCGCGGCCAGCACGGCCCGTACGGCCCGCCGCCCGATCCACGTCCCCGACCCCTCGTCGCCGAGCAGCCAGCCGTGCCCGTCGACCCGCCGGACGAGCCGCCGGTCCTCGATCCGGGCGGCCACCGCGCCGGTGCCCGCGATCAGGACCGCTCCGGAGGGTTCCTCGGTCGCCCCGGCGAAGGCCGCGAGCATGTCGGGCACCACCGAGGGCCGCCCGGCCAGACCGGCCGCGTGCCATGCCCGCGTGGCGACGGCCTCGGCCTGCTCGCGCGCCGAGCCCGCGCCCGCCAGCCCGAACACGCCACCTGCCACCCGCCCCGGATCGAGGGTCTCCAGCGCCGCGCTGAGCGCCGTGCGCAGGCTTCCGCCGGGATCGGCGGCCGACAGGGCGTTGGCGCCCCTGCCGTATCCCCGTCCCACCACCTCGCCGGACTCGGTCGCCACCACGCACCGGGTGCTCGTCCCGCCGCCGTCAACGCCGATGACCAGTGTCGTCACGCGAACTCCATGTGTAGATAATCTCCTCATGACTATATTCGTATGAAAAATTCCTGCAAGGAGAAGACGTGCGCGTGCTCGGACTGATCTCGGGGACGTCCCATGACGGGATCGACAGCGCGGTCGTGGACTGGTCGATGAGAGACGGCGTGCTCACCGGAGCCGTCGAGCGCACCGGCGAGCGGCCCTACGACCCCGGACTCCGGGCGCGGATCGTCGCCGCGCTGCCGCCGGCCCCGGTCGACATGGCCGAGGTATGCCGTCTCGACACCCTGATCGGCCAGGCGTTCGCCGACGCGGCCGAGGCGGCCGGTCCGGTCGACCTCGTCTGCTCGCACGGCCAGACGCTGTACCACTGGGTGGAGGACGGCCGGGTGCGGGGCACCCTGCAGCTCGGCCAGCCCGCCTGGATCGCCGAGCGGACCGGCGTGCCGGTGGTCTCCGACCTCCGGGTGCGGGACGTGAGCGCGGGCGGGCAGGGCGCGCCGCTGGTCTCCTTCTTCGACCTGCTGCTCCTGGCCGGCCTGCCGGGCCGCAGCGGCGCGCTCAACCTCGGAGGAATCGCCAATCTGACCGTGCGGGAGGCCGGGATCGCCTACGACACCGGCCCGGCGTCGGCGCTGATGGACGCGGCGGTCTCGGCCGCCACGGGCATGCCCTACGACGAGGACGGCCGGCTGGCGGCGGCGGGACGGGTCCACCCGGAGCTGCTGGAGGAGCTGCTGGCCGAGCCGTACTACCGGGCGCTGCCGCCCAAGAGCACCGGCAAGGAGCTCTTCCACCCGGGCTACCTGGCCCGGATCGCCGAGCCGTACGGGCTGGCCCTGCCCGACCTGCTGGCGACCCTGGCCGCGCTGACCGCCGAGACCGTGGCCGCGGAGATCCGGCGGCACCGGCTCGACACGGTGATCGTGTCGGGCGGCGGGGCGCGGAACCCGGCCCTGATGGACCTGCTGCGCGCGCGGGCCGGGCAGGCCCGCATCCTGCCCAGCGACGGGCTCGGCGTCCCCTCCGACGCGAAGGAGGCGATCGCCTTCTCGCTGCTCGGGTGGATGACGGCGCACGGGCTGCCCGCGACGGTCCCCGGCTGCACGGGTGCCGCCGGGCCGCGGGTGCTCGGCACGGTCACGCCCGGCCGGGGACCGCTCACCCTGCCCGAGCCGCTGCGCCGGGCGCCGGAGCGCGTGCGGATGGACGCAGCGCCGGTCCGGGGGCGGCACGCGGGTGACGGCCCGGCGGCGCTCCGGTAGCGGGCCGTACGGCGGCCCGGACCATCCTGCTAAGACGTCATCTCATTTGGTGAGGTGTCGTCGGATAAACGGTGCCGTTCCCAGGACGAGTGCGGCGAAGACGGTCAGTCGTTGAACGCCAGGCTGAGCGGCGAAGCTGCTGTGCTGGATGCCGTAGACCGCGTACCAGTTGGCGGCGAGGTCGGTCGCCATGATGACGCAGGCGAGGTCGACTCCTCGGCGTTTGCCCCTGATCAGGAACACAGCGGCGAGCGTGTCGAAGAGCGCCAGCGACGACCAGTAGAGGTTGAGCCAGCTCGGTGCCCAGGCGTAGGGGTGCAGACCGTGGCTGAGAAAGTCGGCTACATGCGCGGAAGCGCCGACGAAGAGCAGCATGGCCGCGATCACGCAGACCGATATGACCGCCCAGCGCGGGGTGTGGCGCATCCATCCGATCACGCTGTGGATCGTCCCATTTCCGGGCGCTGCCCGTCAGGCCGCCAGCCTGTGATAGCAGATGAGAGCGGCTGCGATCCCAGCAAAGGCCGGGAAGTGCTCGGCCTTGCGCTCGTAGCGGCGGTGCAGGCGGCGGCAGCCGCACATCACGGTTGCGGCAAGCCCTGCAACACTTCTCAGTATGGGAGAGCCAGTCGAGATCATGCCTTACGACCCTGCTTGGCCAGCCATGTTCGCCAAGTGGGGCACGTGCCTACGTGTCGCCCTCGGTGATGCTGCGGCTCGTATCGACCACATCGGGTCCACCTCGGTGCCAGGATTGGCGGCCAAGCCGGTGATTGACATCCAGATCTCAGTGGCATCGCTGGAAGCGACGGATGCATTTCTGCGCCCGCTGACAGAGATGGGGCTCGTATACCGGGCGGACAATCCCGAACGGACCAAACGCTACTTCCGGGAATCTCCAGGTCAGCGCCGTACCCACGTGCACGTGCGGCAACTGGGCAGCTTCTCACAGCAGTTCCCACTACTGTTTCGCGACTACCTCCGGTGCCACACGGCTGCCGCGAACGAGTACGCGGCAGCCAAGAAGCACTGCGCAGCCAAATTCCGCAACGACCGTCCCGGCTACGTCCAAGCAAAAGATGCCTTCGTATGGGACATCATCCGACGCGCTGACGCCTGGGCCCAGCACACCGGCTGGGCTCCCGGTCCCAGTGACGCCTGACCAAGCCTTCCGATCACAGTCGAAGCCAGGGCCGTCGGAGTTACGAGACAACCCTTACGGCAGAAGTCACCTCATTTGGTGAGTTGAGTCTGCGGTAGCAGATCAGGGTGCAGGCGATGCTGGTGAAGGCGAAGAAGTGCTCGGCCTTGCGTTCGTAGCGTCGGTGGAGTCGTCGGCAGCCGGCGAGCCAGGACATCGTTCGCTCGATGGTCCATCGGTGTCGTCCGAGTCGCTGGGAACTCTCGATGCCTTTACGGGCGATGCGGTGGCGGATGCCTCGGCCGGAGAGCCATCGCCGCAGGTGGCGGTAGTCGTAGCCCTTGTCGGCGTGAAGCTTGCCGGGCTTGCGCCGGCGCCGGCTACGGCGTGAACGGATCGGGGGTATGCCCTTCACCAGCGGGATCAGGGCCTGACTGTCGTAGAGGTTGGCGCCGGAGATCCCGACGGAGATGGGCAGACCGGTCCGCTCAGTGATCAGATGGATCTTCGACCCGTCCTTGCCCCGGTCGACAGGATTCGGACCCGTTAGCTCCCCCTTTTCATCGCTCGCACGCTGACCGAGTCGATTGCGCACCTCGACCAGTCCAGCTCGCCCCGAGAGCCGAGCTCGTCGAGGACCAGGCGGTGCAGCTTGGCCCACACCCTGGCCTTCGACCACTCGGCGAACCGGCGGTGAGCCGTGGCCCGGGAGGGCCCGAATGATGCGGCAGGCAACTGCTGCCAGGCGCACCCGGAGGTGGCTACGAACACGATCGCCGCCAGCACCTCCCGATCGCCATGCCGACGCCGGCCACCACCCTGAGGCCGCGAAGGAGCCTCCGGTACCACCCGCTGGAACAACTCCCACAGCTCATCCGGCACCAGCCGCTCAACGATCCCCGCCACGGGCACAGCCTACCGAGCCAATTGAGATGGCTTCTAAATCCCGTTACATATCTAATTCTCATTACATATCAGGTATCAGCGAGTCAAAGCTCTTGAAAAATTGACATGATCGATTCACGATTCTCCGGGTGGGCTGTAAAGATCATGTGCGGCCCACGTCGCCCTCCCCGGCGGGACACTCCCGCCCGGCGTGAAGGAGAATGTGTGTCCAACACCTCCCGGCACTGGCGAGCGCTCCTGACCGGAGCCGTCGCCGCCCTCGCGCTCGTGCTCCCCCAGGGGGTGGCCCAGGCCGCCCCCGACCCTGAGAAGATCGACAAGACTGTCCTGGCGGAGCTGGCCGCGGACGACAAGGCCACCTTCTGGGTGCGCCTGAAGAGTGACGCCGACCTCAGCGCGGCCCGCAGCGCGAAGACCAAGTCCGAGAAGGCCAGGCAGGTCTTCCGGGCCAAGACCGAGCTCGCCGCGTCCTCGCAGGCGGGCCTGCGCAAACTCCTGACCGCCCAGCACGCCGACTTCACCCCGTTCTGGATCGCCAACGCCGTCCGGGTGACCGGCGACGCGAAGCTGGCCGCGGAGATCGCCAAGCTGCCCGAGGTGGAGCAGATCGAGCCCAGCCGCGTCACCAAGCTGCCCGAGCCGCTGCCGGGCAAGGAGGTGGCGAAGGTCGACGCGGTCGAGTGGAACATCGACCGCGTCAACGCCCCGAGGGTCTGGAGCGAGCTCGGCACCCGGGGTGAGGGCATCGTCGTGGCCAACATCGACTCCGGTGTGCAGTTCGACCACCCGGCGCTGGCCGCGCAGTATCGCGGCAAGAAGGCCGACGGCAGCGTCGAGCACGACTACAACTGGTTCGACCCGGCGGGGGTGTGTCCCAGCGCCGCGCCGTGCGACAACAACGACCACGGCACCCACACCATGGGCACCATGGTGGGCGGCGCCGACGGCGCCAACACCATCGGCGTCGCCCCCGGCGCCAAGTGGATCGCGGCCAAGGGCTGCGAGACCAACAGCTGCTCCGACGCCTCGTTGCTCGCCGCCGGGCAGTGGGTGCTCGCGCCCACCGACCTGAACGGGAACAACCCGCGGCCCGACCTGGCGCCGGACATCGTCAACAACTCCTGGGGCGGCGCCGGCTTCGACGCCTGGTACAAGGAGACCGTCGAGGCGTGGGTCGCGGCGGGCATCTTCCCCGCCTTCTCCAACGGCAACGTCACGGGCGCGGGGTGCAACTCCAGCGGCTCGCCCGGGCAGTACGGCTCCAGCTACAGCGCCGGCGCCTTCGACGTCAACAACGCCATCGCGAGCTTCTCGACCCGGGGCTCCGGCGAGAACGGCGAGATCAAGCCCAACCTCGCGGCGCCCGGCGTCAACGTGCGCTCGTCCGTGCCCGGCGGGTACGACGCCTTCTCCGGCACGTCGATGGCCAGCCCGCACGTGGCGGCCACCGTGGCGCTCATGTGGTCCGCCTCTCCGGCCCTGCAGGGTGACATCGCCGCCACGCGGGAACTGCTCGACCGGACCGCGATCGACGTCGACGACACGCGCTGCGGCGGCACCGCCGCCGACAACAACGTCTGGGGCGAGGGCAGGCTCGACACCTTCGCCGCGGTCCAGGCCGCTCCCGTCGGTGAGCTCGGCGCGCTGCGGGGCACCGTCACCTCCGGCGGCTCGCCGGTGGCCGCGGCGACCCTCACCGTCGCCGGGCCGCTGAGCCGTACGGTCACCACCGCGCAGGACGGGACGTACGCGCTGCCCCGCCTGCTGGCCGGCGACTACCAGATCACCGTCAAGAAGTTCGGGTACGGCGACGCCACCGCGGCCGTCACCGTCGTGGCCGACCAGACGGTCACCAAGGACGTGGCGCTGACGGCGCAGCCCTCGGGCACGGTGTCGGGGACGGTCACCGCGGCGGGCACACCCGAGGCGGGCGCCGCGGTGGTCGCGGTGGGCACCCCGGTCAGCGCGGTCACCGACGCCGCGGGACGGTACCGGCTCACGCTGCCGACCGGCGGCTACGAGCTGAAGGTCACCCCGGTCTCCCGGTGCGCCGGCGGCCTCACCGTGCCGATCACGGTGGACGGCGACCTGACCAAGGACGTCGACCTGCCGCGCCGCGCCGACTCCTTCGGCCACACCTGCGCCGGCGCCGCCGACGCCTACGTCGCGGGCACCGACAAGCAGACGCTCACCGGCGACGACGCGGCCCAGCAGATCACGCTGCCGTTCACCTTCCCCTTCTACGGCGGCGGCCACACCAGCGCCTGGATCAGCAGCAACGGGTTCCTGAACTTCGCCGCCAGCAGCACCGCGGCGAGCAACGGAGCGCTGCCCTCCACCGGCACGCCCAACGCGGCGCTCTACCCCTACTGGGACGACCTGGTGCTGGACGCCCAGTCCGGCGTCTACACCGCCACCCTCGGGACCGCGCCGGACCGCACCTTCGTCGTCGAATGGCGCAACGCCCGGTTCTACTCCGAAGCCGACCAGCGCATCTCGTTCTCGGCGCTGCTCGGGGAGGACGGCTCGATCGGGTTCCGCTACCGCGGCATCGGCAGCGAGCGCGCCTCCGGGACCAGCGCCACGGTGGGCATCGAGAACGCCGCCGGCACCGACGCGCTGCAGTACTCCCACAACAGCGCCGCGCTCAGCGACGGCCAGAGCCTGACCTTCACCGCCAGCCGGCACGGACTGCTGACCGGTGTCGTCACCGACGCCAACGACGGCAAGCCGCTGGCGGGCGCGACGGTGAAGGTGGGCGACGTGGCGACCTTCACCACCGACGCCAACGGCGCCTTCCTCGGCCAGGTCCTGGTGGGCGACTACCGGGTCGAGGTCTCCAAGGACAACTACGGGACCTTCACCCAGGAGGTCACCGTCACCGCCGCGGCCCGGACCCGGGTCGACACGGCCCTGGCCACCGGCCGGGTGACGGCCTCGGCCGGTGAGCTGACCCTGGTGATGCCGGCCGCCTCCAGCCGGAGCGGCACGGTCGAGCTGTCCAACCTGGGCGGTGCCACGGCCTACACCGTCGTGACCGACCCCGCCCAGGGCTGGCTGGCCGTGACGCCCGCCGCCGGCGACCTCGGCCCGGGCAAGTCGGTGACGTTGAAGGTCACCGCCTCCAGCGAGGGCGTCCAGCCGGGCGGCGTCCGCACCGGCAAGCTGCTGGTGCGCTCGGCGAGCGGCCGCAACCCGCAGATCGAGATCGTCGTGACGGTCGTGGTGCCCAAGCACCAGGTCGCCGTCGACGCGGGCGGGACCAAGGACGTCGTCGACGCCGCCGGGGACCGCTGGAGCGCCGACCGCAAGTACACCCAGGGCGGCCACGGCTACGTGGGCAGCAACAAGACGAACACCACCAGCAGGACGATCCAGGGCACCGCCGAGCAGGGACTGTTCAAGAGCGCCCGGGAGTCGATGCTGGAATACCGCTTCGACCAGGTGCCCAACGGCACCTACACCGTCGAGCTGGGCTTCGCCGAGACCCGGGCCATGCGTGAGGGCAAGCGCGTCTTCGACGTCATCGTCGAGGGCCAGCTCGCCATCCCGGCCCTGGACCTGGCCCTGGAGGCCGGCACCTACACCGCCGTCACCCGGCAGTACACGGTGAAGGTCACCGACGGCCAGCTCAACGTGCGGTTCGCCGAGCGGACCGGCGATCCCATCGTCAACGTCATCCGCATCTCCGAGCGCCCCGACAAGGCCACCCCGTAGCGGCCTGAACCCCGCCGGCCCGTCCCGCCCCCCTGGCGGGACGGGCCGTGCCCGTCCCGGGGCGCACACGCCCTGCTTGGCGAAGAAATCGCCGAAACATATGCGATGCGTGCTCAGGATCATGTTCGTTGCCCTTTTCTGAGGGCACGTCCCGATTTGTGACGGAGCGTGAAGCCCGGCGGCGCCATTGTCTCGGCGGTGACCAGCGAGGACGTACCTGGCGCACCGCGTCTCCTGACAGTGGACAGGGCGACTCCGGCGGCGCCGCAGGCGGGTCTCCCGCGGTGGGCCGCCACTGCTCCGCTCAGCGCATGTGTCGGATGATCGGGGGGTTCCGCCGGCGGCCGTGTTCGGGCGGCCGGAGCGGCGGCGCCTCCCTCGCTCGTAGTGTCGCGGGCTCGCGACAAGGATGGGGTCGGGGATGAAGATCGTTGGAATTGCCGGCAGCGTTCGCCCGGGGGCGTACGTCCGGAAGCTGCTGGAGGCGTCGGCCCGGGAACTGCCGGCCTCGGCGGACTTCGAGATCTGGGACGGACTGGATCAGGTGCCGCCCTTCCAGGAGGGGCCGCTCCCGCGGGGGGTGGAGCAGCTGTGCCGCACCCTCTCCGGGGCGGACGGCGTGCTGATCGCGGCACCGGCGCACAGCGCCCTGCCGGCCCAGCTCGGCGAGGCGCTGGAGTGGGCGGCCTCCCGGCGCGGCGGCGCGGTCCTGGTCGGCAAGCCGGTCGCGGTGGTGACCGCCTGCCTGTACGCCCACGAGGCCACGTGGACGCAGATCGAGCTGTGCCGCGCCCTCGCCGCCGCCGGCGCGATCGTGCACGGCGTCGACCTGCTGGTGTCCCCGGCCGTGAGCCAGTTCGACTCCGAGGGCAGGCTCGTCGATCCGGCCTTCCGCACCCGGCTCTGCGGGATGCTCGAGAAGCTGTGCGCGTCGGTGCCCGTCAAGCCCGTGGTGCCTTTCGCCAGGACCACGGTGTAGGCCCGCGGCGGCCACCGCGCGACCTCCGGTGCCGGCCCGCCTGGACGGTCAGGGCGGTGGCCGCCGCGTGCCCGGGACCGCGCGTTCCGGGACCCCTTATGTTCGACATTCGTCGAACACTGCGCTAGCGTCCCGTCTCAGGCGGACAGTCGGACGAGCCGGATCGGAGACGGCGATGGGCATCGGTCGGATCGGTGTGTGGCACCCCATGTTCGGGCGGGACCGGGTCCCGGCCGTGCGGCGGGCGGCGGCGGAGATCGAGAAACTCGGCTACGGCACCCTGTGGTACGGCGAGGCGTCGGGGACGAGGGAGGCGTTCAGCCTCGCGGGGATCCTGCTTGCGGCCACCGAGAACGTCACGGTCGCCACCGGCATCGCCAACATCTGGGTGCGGGACGCGACCGCCATGGCGGCCGGGGCGAGGGCGTACGGCGAGGCGTACCCGGGACGCTTCGCCCTGGGCGTCGGGGTCAGCCACGCCCCGCTGGTCTCCCAGCGCGGCCACGACTACGCCCGCCCGCTCGCGGCGATGAGCGCCTATCTCGACGCGATGGACGCCGTAGCGCGCGATCTGCTGTTCACCGACGACCCGCCCGCGCCCAGGCTGCTGGCGGCGCTGCGCCCCCGGATGCTGGAGCTCGCCCGGGACAGGGCCGACGGCGCCCACCCCTACTTCGTGCCGCCGGAGCACACCGCGCTCGCCCGCGAGACCCTCGGCCCCGACCGGATCCTCGCCCCCGAGCAGGCCGTGGTCCTGGAGAGCGACCCCGCCAGGGCGAGGGAGATCGCCCGTGCGCACATGGCCGGCTATCTGCGGCTGCCGAACTACGTCGGCAACCTGCGCCACCTCGGCTACCGGGACGAGGACTTCACCGACGGCGGCAGTGACCGGCTGGTGGACGCGATCGTCGCGTGGGGGGACGTGGAGACCGTCGCCCGGCGGGTCGGCGCGCATCTCGACGCCGGCGCCGACCACGTCGCCCTCCAGCCCCTCCCCTCCGACCTGCTCGGGGGCGTCGCTCAGCTCGCGGAGCTGGCCCCCGCCCTCGGGGTGCGGCCGGGGGAGTAGGGCGCCACGTCCGGGGGCCGGCACACCCGCCCGCTCCACGCTCCCGCGGCCACCACGACGGCCTCGGCCGGCACGGGCGCGCCGTCCAGGAGCACCCCGCCCTCCGCGGTCAGGGCCGCCCCCCGGACCGGCGCGCCCCGCCGCAACCGCGGTGCCAGGCCGTACGAAAATAGGAAGGGGGCAGGGGAGGTCGTCGTGGATGGCTCGGACGAGGAGCGGGTGCTGCGGACCCTGGGCGCGGCGCTCGACGCCGGCGCCCCGGTCGTCCGACACGTGCTCAGGCGCTTCCCCGAGGGCGCGCCGTTCCTCTGGCTGAGCTTCCCCGGGTCGGGGGACGCCGCGGTCTTCGTCCACGGCTCCCAGTGGATCTACCTGAGCGAGCCGGAGGAGGGAGGGGTGGCCACCCAGCTCGTGGCCGGCCGGCTTGACGAGGACCCCGCGCTCGTCGCCGAGCGGCTGGTATCGGTCATGGCGCCGATCCACGGCCGCGCGGGCGGCCCCACCCGCGTGCTGAAGGCGTTCGGGGTCGGCCTGGCGGCGGGTGCGGGCGCGGGCCTGCTGAGCACGCTGATCATGGCCGTGCTCGTCGGCGGCAACGGCTACCTCTCGGACACCTCGACCACCGCGGTGTACGTCCTGGCCGCCCTGCTCGCCGTGGTGACCGGCCTGTGGCTGGCGGTGCGCTGGTGGAGGCTGGGCTGAGCGCCGAGTGATCGCCGCCCCGGAGGGCAGGGACGGGTGAGGCGATCAATTGGAGGGACGGCATGGCCGAGCTGCTGGTGATCTACAACGGGGAGGCGGGCGGCGCGGACGACGCCGCCCGGGCGGCGGCCGTGGACACGCTGCGCGGCGGCGCCGACGTGGTCGAGGCGCCCGTCGGTCAGAAGGACCTGGACGAGATGCTCGACGCCCATCCCGGCCGGGACGTGGTCGTGCTGGGCGGGGACGGCTCGCTGCACGTGACGGTCGCCGCCCTGCGCCGGCGCGGCGAGCTGGGCACCCGTACGGTGGGGCTCGTCCCGCTGGGCACCGGCAACGACTTCGCCCGCGGGCTGGGCCTCCCACTGGACCCCCAGGTGGCGGCCCGGGTCGTGCTCGCGGGCCGGCCCCAGCCCCTCGACCTCCTGACCGACGACGAGGGCGGGACCGTCGTCAACGTGGTGCACCTCGGCGTCGGCGCGGAGGCCTCCGAGCGGGCCAAGCCGCTCAAGTCCGGGCTCGGACGGCTCGCCTACGCGGTCGGCGGGCTGCTGGCGGGCGTGCGGAGCCCCGGGTGGCGGCTGCGCGTGAGCCTGGACGGCCGGCCCCTGGCCGAGGGGCGCCCGGTGCTCATGGTCGGCATCGGCAACGGCGTCACCATCGGCGGAGGCACCCCGCTCACCCCCGCGGCCAGGCCCGGCGACGGCATGGTGGACGTCGTCGTCGCGCTGACGACCGGGCCGCTGGACCGGCTCGTCTACGCGCTGCGGCTGCGCCGGGGGACCCATCCGGGCCTGCGTGACGTCGTCACCGGCCGGGGCCGTGAGGTGACGGTGACCGGCGGGCCGGTGCCGGTGAACGCCGACGGCGAACTGACCGGCCCGGCCGTCCACCGTCGCTGGACGGTCATGCCCGCCGCCTGGCGGATGTTCACCTGAGCGGCGGCCGTCCGGCTGTCCGGCGGTGCTGCCCGGCCCGCGTGCCCGCCCGGCCGGACCCGCCCGGCCGGACCCGCCCGGCCCACGTGCCCGCCCCCGGCCGGCCGGTCCGGGCCTCCGCCGGCCGGGTGCCCGGCTCAGCCGAGCGACTCCGACACCAGGGCCCTGGCCGCGTCCTGCACCTCGGCGAGGTGCTCGGGCCCCTTGAAGGACTCGGCGTAGATCTTGTAGACGTCCTCGGTGCCGGAGGGCCGGGCGGCGAACCAGGCGCTGTCGGTGCTGACCTTGAGCCCGCCCAGGGGGGCGCCGTTGCCGGGCGCCGAGGTGAGCACCTGCCGGATCGGCTCGCCGGCGAGGGTCTCGGCGGTGACCTGGTCGGCCGAGAGCCTGGCGAGCACGGCCTTCTCCTCCCGGCTCGCGGGGGCGTCGACCCGCGCGTAGGCCGGGTCGCCGAAGCGGGAGGTCAGGTCGGCGTAGTGCTCGCTCGGCGAGCGGCCGGTGGTCGCGATGATCTCCGAGGCGAGCAGCGCCAGGATGACGCCGTCCTTGTCGGTGGTCCACACCGAGCCGTCGCGGCGCAGGAACGACGCCCCCGCGCTCTCCTCGCCGCCGAAGCCGAGCGAGCCGTCGAGCAGCCCGGGCACGAACCACTTGAACCCGACGGGCACCTCCATCAGCCGCCTGCCCAGGTCGGCGGCCACCCGGTCGATCATGCTGCTGCTCACCAGCGTCTTGCCAACCCCGGCGTCCGCCGGCCAGTCGGGACGGTGCGAGTAGAGGTAGGAGATCGCCACGGCGAGGTAGTGGTTGGGGTTCATCAGGCCCCCGTCGGGGGTGACGACGCCGTGCCGGTCGGCGTCGGCGTCGTTGCCCGTGGAGACGTCGAACGCGTCGCGGTTGGCGATCAGGGAGGCCATCGCGTAGGGCGAGGAGCAGTCCATCCGGATCTTGCCGTCCCAGTCCAGCGTCATGAACCGCCATGTCGGGTCGGTCAGCGGGTTGACCACCGTCAGGTCCAGCCGGTGCCGCTCGGCGATCTCCCCCCAGTAGGCCACGCTCGCTCCGCCCAGCGGGTCGGCGCCGATGCGGACCCCGGCGGTCCGGACCGCGTCGAGGTCCAGCACCGAGGGCAGGTCGTCGACGTATCCGCCGAGGAAGTCGTGGCGGCCGGTCGTGTCGGCGGCCATGGCCCTGGCGTAGGGGATCCGCCGGACCTCCTTCAGCCCGTCCGCGATCAGCGCGTTGGCCCGGTCCTGGATCCAGGAGGTGGCGTCGGTGTCGGCCGGGCCGCCGTTCGGCGGGTTGTATTTGAAGCCGCCGTCGCCGGGCGGGTTGTGCGAGGGGGTCACCACCACGCCGTCGGCCCGCCCCGCCGTACGTCCCCGGTTGTGGGTGAGGATCGCGTGGGAGAGCGCCGGTGTCGGCGTGTAGCCGTCACGGCTGTCGACCAGGACCCGCACCCCGTTGGCGGCGAACACCTCCAGTGCCGACACCCGCGCGGGCTCCGAGAGCGCATGGCTGTCGGCGCCGAGGAACAGCGGGCCGTCCACTCCCTGCGACGCACGGTATTCCACGATGGCCTGGCTGGTCGCGAGGATGTGGTCCTCGTTGAACGCCACGTTCAGCGACGAGCCGCGATGCCCCGACGTCCCGAACGCCACCCGCTGGCCGACTTCCTGGGGGTCGGGGTGCAGGGCGTAGTAGGCGGTCACCAGACGGGCCACGTCCACCAGGTCGGACGGCTGGGCGGTCTTGCCCGCGCGCTCGTGCGTCATTGCGGTCTCCTTATGTCATCACGGCCAACGGTACCCATCCGCGAACAGGCGGAACTCTATTGAAAGCCGTTGTCCGCCGTTGATCCTCCCGTCTCATCGCAATCAGTGGAAAGGGGACATATGTATAGGTGCGGCGGGGCCGCCCGTGACCTGCTCCACCGGCCGGGCCGGCCGGTGGGCCGCGGGCGGCTCAGAGCCGGGGGACGACTCCCAGGACCTCGGCGACGTGGTCGATCATCATGCCGCGCCCCTTGAGGTCCGCGATGACACTGCCGGCGACGACGCCGTCCTGGCCGAGGAGCTGGCCGCCCGAGAAGCCTGGGCCCGCGGCGTCGTCCATCTGTCACACAGCCGGGGGCAGCACGGCGGCTGGGGCTTCGGGACGGCGGTGCGCACCTACCGTGGCGACTACGCGCCCATCGGCCAGTTCGGCTGGGACGGCGGAGCCGGCACCACCACATACGCCGACCCGGACAACCGGCTCGTCGGCATCCTGCTCACCCAGACCGGGATGTCCACCCCGGATTCGGCGCGGGCCATCCACGACTTCTGGACCACGCTCTACCAGGCCATCGACGACTGACCCGCCTACCCGGCCGAGGTCGGTCCGGCGGAAGACCCCGACCAGGCTCCGGCTTTCGACGCCACCACGTTCGGCACCGCTCGCCTGTCCATGTTCAAAAACCGATCTCAACGTCCAACACAGCACCAGGGCCGGAACCAGGGCCGTTGACAGGTGTTCCGGCCGGTGTGGGAAGGTTGATCGTTATGACAACGCCGCCACCCCTGCCTGCCGCTGTCATCGGATCGTGTCGGCTGGTGCCGCGCAAGGCGCGGGACGCCGACCGCGAAGAGCCCGCTGAGGTGTTCACAGCCAACAATCACGCGCACGGGCCGGCCGGCCGCCTGGACTTCACCGCAGCCGGCACCTTCTGGGCACACGACGCGCGGCCAGAAGGTGCCGCCGCCCTGAGCGCGTTCCGGCTCTGATGGCGGACAAGCGCGCCGCGCGGGCCGCCCGGTCGATCGACGTGACCCGGCTTCCCGAGGACGTCTTGGCGCTCATCGACGCCCTCGAGCCCGGGGAGGAACTGGTCATCACGCGGGCCGGTGAGTCGATCGCGGCGATCTCCAGCACCCTTCGCGTGCTCGACGGCGCCATCGTCGAGCCCGGCACTGCAGAGGAGGCTGACGAACAACCTCCGATCGACTACGACAACGTGACGGTCGTCGCCACCGCGATGAAGCTGTCGACGTCGGCTCGAGTCGCGCTGTCCACCCAGCTCGGCTCGGACTACGTCGTGCTCGACATGCACGCCGCTCCCACGACAGCCGACGTACTGCTGACGCCGCCGGTCAGCCCCCAGTTGATCGCAAGTCTCCGGTCGATGTTCCCGAAAGCTCGTGTCATCATCACTGAGATCGAGGACAACGAGCTCGGAGTCGACTACCACGGCCCGGTCCGGCGCCTGCTCGACGCCGGCGCGGAGGCGTATCTGCCGCCGGCGACCATCCCTCGTCTGGCGATGCAACTTGACTACACCCTCACCCAGCTGCGCCAGATCACCGACGACGCCACCACACCACTGGAGATCGAACCCGCCACGAGACCACCAGGTGACACTCAAGATGTGGCGTGAGCAGATCACGGGCGTAGATCCCGTGTCCCTTGAGGTGGCGGCTCGCCGTAGCCATAGGAGGTCCAGGCCTTCACCGGCGCCGCGCTACCTCCAGAAGTCCAGCCGGTGTTCGGCGGCGTAGTCGATCGGCCGCACCGCGCCGGGCGCGAGCGACTGGGTGCCTCGGGGGAGCGGCTGCCACCTGGGCAGGTCCGGGCCGTTGGGCGAGCCGGTGCGGGCGAAGTTCGTCCAGTAGCCGACCATCTGGTCCGACAGTTTCCGCTGGGCGGCCGTCAGCGACGCCTTCTTGTCCGGGAAGAGATACGGCAGGTCGGCGGCGTGGAAGGCGCCCCAGTCGAAGTCCGCCTTCAGCGGCAGGAACATCGGGGCCCTCCGGTCGGCGAACTCGTAGCCGTAGACGGGGGTGTGCTCGGCCAGCGAGGTGTTCTGCTCGTGCGTGCCTCTCGCCCACAGCCGGTCCGTCATCACGGCCGCCCACGCCTGGCTGGGAGAGGCGTAGGAGGCGAGCGGATACTTCCGCGTCACCCGTCCGGCGTCGTCGCCGAACGCCTCCTTGACCAGGGTGCCGTACTGCTGGGCGGTGACCGGCCGGCCGGCCACGTCGTAGTTCATCCCGACGAAGATCCGATGTTCGTCGCGTGTCGCGCCCGCCAGTACGGGCACCCGGTGGAAGCGCCCCCCGCGGATCGCCTTCGAGGGCAGTTCGGGGAGCACCTTGTTGCCGTAGGCGTACACCTGGAAGACGTTCATGATCTGCGGCACCGCGAGGATCTTCTGCACGGGCAGCGCGCGCAGGCACGCCAGGCTCCGGCAGCCGAGCCGCTCGGCGTACATCCGGCCCACCGCCTGGGCGTCCTCGGTGCTCCGCCAGGCGAACGTCGGGGCGGCCGGCACGCCGGGGATCACGCTGTTGGCCGGCATGTCCATCATCGTCTCGCCGCTCTGCATGGCCACTCGCCGCAACAGCCCCTTCGCGCCGGGGGAGGTGAGATGACCGCCGATGGCGAGCGCGCCGAAGGAGATGCCGAACGCCGTGACGTTCGACGGATCACCGCCGAAGGCCGCCGCGTTGCGCCGCACCCATCGCAGCGCCTCCTGCTGGTCCTGCAGGCCGTAGGTCCCGGAGTTCTTCAGGCCCGGGTACCCGAACCCGCTGAACACGCCGAGCCGGTAGTTGATCGTGACGACCACCACGCCCCGCGAGGCGAGCTTGCGCGCGTCGGAGAAGTGACCGGCGCCGACCGCCCCGTCGCCGTGGATCCAGACCATGACCGGGCGGTTCCTCCCCGGCGTGCGCGGGGTGGTGACGTTGAGGAACAGGCAGTCCTCGTCCGTGCTGGAGATGGGTGCGTAAACGGAGCCGACCTGGGGGCACAGCGCGCCCGGCTCGGTGGCGTCCTTGACGCCGTCCCAGCTCTCCGCGGGCACGGGAGCCTCCCAGCGGCCCGCGGTGGCGTAGGGGATCCCCTGGAAGAGGCGGTGCTCGCCGGTCACCGTGCCGCGCACGGCTCCCGTGTCGGTCCTGACGACCGCGGGATCGGCGTCGGTTCCGGCGGCGGCGAGATCCGGCGCCCGGCGTTCGGCGCCGTGTCCTGTGAGCAGTACGGCCGCCGCGACTGTCGTGTGAAGGATTCGCATGCCTCCACGCTGTCGGATCCTCGCCCGGCTCAGAAGGTCCGTCGATCCGGGATCACCCGGGACGGAAGTCCTGGTGCGCCACTCGGTCAGGCGGGCTCCGGGGCCCGCGCGGGTGGGGGGCCGGTGCTGCCGCGGATCGTCAGGTACGCCGCCCGGTCCTCGAAGGCGGAGGCCTGCCCGCCGTCGATCAGGGCGAGCAGCCGCTGGGCGGCGTGCGCGCCGTAGGCGGAGATGTCACGGCTGAGGGCGGTGAGCGGGGGGCGGACGACCTGGGAGAGGGGGGAGTCGTCCCAGGCGACGATCGACAGGTCGCGTGGGACGTCGAGGTGCATCTCCTGGGCGACGGAGAGGCCGGCCACGGCGGTGATGTCGTTGTCGTAGACGATCGCGGTCGGCCGGTCGGGGGAGCTGAGCAGCCGCCGGGTGGCCCGCGCCCCCTCCTCCCCGGTGTAGTCGGTGTGCACGGTGACGTGGCCGCTCAGTCCGAGACCGTCGCAGGAGGCGGCGAAGGCCCGGTCGCGCAGGGCGGTGTGCACGAGCTTGGGCAGGCCCGCGACGCGGGCGACGCGGCGGTGGCCCAGCGCGGCGAGGTATTCGATCGTCTCGCGCACGGCGGCGCCGTCGTCGGACCAGACCGAGGCCAGCGAGCCCGCCTCCGACGGGTGCCCGATCACCACGACGGGCATGCCCAGGGCCTGTAGCTCCGTCACCCGGGGGTCGGCGAAGTGCAGGTCGAGCAGGAACGCGCCGTCCACGCGGCCCTCGCCCCACCAGCGCTGGTGGACGGCCGTCTCCTGGCCGTGGTCGGCGGCGATCTGGAGCATCAGGGCGTAGGACCGGACCGACAGCTCGCTCTCGATCCCGCTGATCAGCTCCATGAAGAACGGCTCCATGCCCAGGACGCGGGCGGGACGGCAGAGCGCCAGGCCGATCGTGCGCGCCCGCGCGCCGTTCAGGGCACGGGCGGCGCTGTTGGGGCGCCAGCCGATCTCGGCGGCGATGGCCATGATGGTGGCCCGCGTCGCCTCCGACACCCCGGCCTGGCCGTTCAGCGCGTAGGAGACCGCCACCTTGGAGACCCCCGCGCGGCGGGCGATGTCGGCAATCGTCGGTCGCTTCATCCCGTTCCTCGGCTGAACCGGTTAGCCATGTCACCGTTCCCGCGCACTCTACTACGCGTCCTGCGCGGCCGGCGCGCGCTGTCCCGGGGAGGTTTTCCCGGGCCGGATGCCTGTAAAAGTGGGGTTTATGTCGTTAATGTGGCGGTGACATCGTTGTCGTGCCGGCTGTAGGTCCATCTCGCTTACCCGGTTAAGCAACTATCCCCCGGACTGCAGGAGGATCCTGTGAGCCCCCGCTCCCCAGGCCCGCGCGGCCTGCCTCCCCGCCCCTCCATCGAAGCATCCCGTGCCGGGCGCCGCGAGCCCCGGCCATGACGGTCCTGGCGATCGACATCGGCGGCACCAAGTTCGCCGCCGCGGCCGTCGACCCCGGCGGGACGCTGGTGCGCCGGGTGGAGCTGCCGGTGGGGGCCGACCCCACCGCGACGCTGACCGACCTGCTCGACGAGATCGGGACCGCGGGCCTGACCGGGGTCGGGATCGGCTCCGCGGGCCCGGTCGACGCGCCCGCCGGCACGGTCAGCCCGGTCAACATCCCGTCCTGGCGGGATTTCCCCCTGGTCGCGACCGTGAGCCGGCTCCTGCCCGGCCTTCCCGTCGTGCTCGCCGGGGACGCCCAGTGCATGGCGCTGGGCGAGTGGTGGCGGGGGAGCCACGTCTCGCGTTCCCGGGCGCTGCTGGGGATCGTGGTCTCCACGGGGGTGGGCGGCGGGATCGTCCTGGACGGCGTGCCGTACCTGGGGCCGACGGGGAACGCCGGCCACATCGGGCACATCACCGTCGACCGGGACGGCGAGCTGTGCCCCTGCGGGGCGCTCGGCTGCCTGGAGACGATCGCCAGCGGCCCGAGCATGGTCCGCTGGGCGCTGGCGAACGGCTGGGCCGCCCCGGCCGGGCACCCGGACGCCAAGGCGCTCGCGGCCGACGCCCGCCGTGCCGTCCCCGTCGCCCAGCGGGCCTTCCAGCGGACCGCGGACGCGCTGGCCGCGGCGGTCCTCACCACGGCGGCGCTGTTCGACATCGACGACGTCGTCATCGGTGGCGGGGTGGCGGCGGCGGGGGCGACCCTGCTCACCCCGCTGCGGCAGGCGGTCGCCAAGCAGGCCGGCCTCGGCTTCCTGCGCCGCCTCACCGTCAGCCCGACCTCGCTGGAGCGCGACGCGGGCCTGTACGGCGCCGCCGCGCTGGCCCTCACCGCCGCCGCACCAGACCTGTCACGCCAGAAGGGACCATTGGGATGAGTCTGCTCGCAGTTCAGCTGTACTCCGTGCGCGAGCAGGCGGCCGTCGACCGCCGTGCGGTGCTGCGCCGGATCGCCGAGATCGGCTACGGCGCCGTCGAGCCCTACGACGCGCACCTGGACCCCGACGGACTCGCCGCCGACCTGGAGGCGACCGGGCTGCGGGCGTGCAGCGCGCACGCCCCGCTGCTCGACGAGCGCCGGGCGGCGGCGCTCGCCGCCGCGGTCAGGATCGGGGCGGACACGGTCATCGTGCCGGCCGCTCCGGCCGAGTGGTTCGCCGACCGGGACGGCCTGGAGCGGGCGGCCCGGACCCTCAACGCGGCGGCCCGCGAGGCGGCCGACCTCGGCCTGCGGCTGGGATACCACAACCACTGGTGGGAGCTGGAGCAGCGGGTGGACGGCCGCCCGGCGCTGGAGGCGCTGGAGGAGCTGCTGGACCCGGAGGTGCTCCTGGAGGTGGACGTCTACTGGGCGGCGACGGGCGGGACCGACCCGTCCGCGCTGCTGGACCGGCTGGGCAGGCGGGTGCGCCACCTGCACGTCAAGGACGGGCCGGCGACCAAGGAGGGGCCGATGACGGCGGTGGGCGCGGGGGAGGTGCCGATCGTGGAGGCGCTGGTCGCCGCCCCCGACGCCGTGCGGATCGTGGAGCTGGACCACTGCGCCACCGACATGGTCGAGGCGCTGGCCGCCAGCCACGCCTACCTGACCGCCCTCGTCGCGGCCGGGCGGGTGAGCCCGTGACGGGCCCGGTCGGCGTGGCCGTCGTCGGCTGCGGCACCATCAGCCACCAGTATCTGCGCAACCTCACCTCCTTCCCCGACCTGCGGGTGGTGGGGTGCGCGGACCTCGACGTGGAACGCGCCCGGCAGGTCGCGCGGCAGTACGGCGTGCCGGTGGCCGGGGCGCCGGCCGAGGTGGTCGCCCACCCCGACGTCGAGCTCGTCGTCAACCTCACGATCCCGGCCGCGCACGCGGCGGTGGCCGCCGCGGCGGTCGCGGCCGGCCGCCACGTCTACAACGAGAAGCCGTTCGCCCTGGACAGGGAGTCCGGCATGGAGGTGATCGAGGCCGCGGCCGCGGCGGGGGTGCGCCTCGGCTGCGCCCCCGACACCTTCCTCGGAGCCGGCCTGCAGACCGCGGCCCGGCTCGTCGCCGAGGGCGCCATCGGCACCCCGCTGACCGCGCTGACGCTGCTGCAGACCCCCGGCCCCGAATCGTGGCATCCCAGCCCGGAATTCCTGTTCAAGCCCGGCGCCGGCCCGCTGTTCGACATGGGCCCCTACTATCTGACCGCCCTGGTGACGCTGTTCGGCCCGGCCGGGCGGGTGGCCGCGGTCGCCCGCCGGGCCCGGGAGGAACGGGTCGTCGGCTCCGGGCCCCGGGCCGGGACACGGTTCCCGGTGGAGGTGCCCACCCACACCACCGCGCTCCTGGAGTTCGCCGCCGGGCAGGCCGCCACCATGGTGTTCAGTTTCGACTCACCGCTGCCCCGGCTGGGCTTCATCGAGATCACCGGGACGGAGGCGACCATGGAACTGCCCGACCCCAACGCCTTCGACGGCGCGGTGCGCCTGCGCCGGGCCCTCGCCGACGACTGGGTCACCGTCCCGGCGGAGGGCGCCACCGCCGGCCGCGGGCTGGGCGTGCTCGACATGGCCCAGGCCATCCGGGAGGGCCGGCCGCACCGCGCGACGGGGGAGCTGGGCCTGCACGTCCTGGACACGATGCTGGCCGTCGCGGGCTCCGCGGAGCGGGGCGAGTTCCTGCCGGTCGGCAGCACCTGCGAGGTCCCCGGCCCGCTGCCCGCCGGCTGGGACCCGGCACAGGGCCTGCTGTGACATCCGGCGGCCCGCCGGTGGCCGCCGCCCTCGCCGGAGGCGGTGACCCGCCCTTCCCCCGGGGGCGCGCCGCCTCCCCCCGGGCGCGCGCCGCCGTCCGGAGTGTCAGGGGCCGGACCCGTCGCGCTCCGGCTCAGGGAGCCTGACCGGCCGCCTCCCGGCCGTCCGCCGTGGCCTCCTCCAGCCGGGCGCGGAGCCGGAGCCGGATCTCGTCCGGGGTGTAGGCCTGTCGCCGCCGTTCCGCCCGCGCGATCACCACTCCGGTCGCCGCCACGCCCGCGACGCCTGCCAGGCCGAGTATCTTCCACCACCGCATGTCCCTAGGCTACAGAGATGCCCGGCAAGAGCATCAGCCTCGACGAGGCGGTCAACCTGACCCGTACCGGCGACGTGTGGCTGTTCCGCGGCCGCACCGTGCCCGACCGAGCGATCCAGACGGTGACGAACAGTCCCGTCAACCATGTCGGAATGTCCGTCGTCATCGACGACATGCCCCCGTTGATGTGGCACGCCGAACTCGGCCGCTCGCTGCCCGACCTGTGGTCGGGCACCCACCAACGCGGGGTCCAGCTCCACGACCTGCGCGAGGCGGTCCGCGTGTGGGCCACCAAGTACGGCCAGCGCGCCTGGCTGCGTCAGCTCGACCCCCAGGTCACCCGGGAGATGGAGGACGCGGTCCTGCGCACCGTCGCCCGGCTGGACGGCACCCCGTTCCCGTCCACGGCCCGGCTCGCCGGGCGCTGGATCCGCGGGCGGGTGCCGAAGATCCTGAAGCGGGGCACCGAGGAGAGCGCCCTGGAGAGCGCCTACTGCGCGGAGGTCGTCGCCGTCACCTACGAGGCGATGGGGCTGCTGCCCGGCGGCCGCCGCCCGAACTGGTACGACCCGGGCCGGTTCTGGAGCGGCGACGATCTTGAGCTGTCCGGCGGGTTCCAGCTCGGCGGGGAGATCACCGTGAAGCTGGCGCAGGCCGTGGAGCGGACTTGACCGTGGACGCAACCCCCGGCGGCCCGTCACCCGAAGTCACAGGTGGCGGATCTCGTTGCCCGAGGCAGCCGCGGACACCCGCGGCGGGCACGTCGCCGTGAACGCGAGGGGGAGTGGGCCATGCCGGACACCGTGGTCGTCGTCGGGGCGGGACTCGCCGGTCTGGCATGCGCGGCGCGGCTGCACGCCGCGGGGGTGCCGGTCCGCGTCGTCGAGGCCGCGCGGGAGGTGGGCGGGCGCGTGCGCACCGACACCGTGGACGGCTTCCGGCTGGACCGGGGCTTCCAGGTGTTCAACACCGCCTATCCGGAAGCCGGCCGGGTCCTCGACCTCGGCGCCCTGGACCTGCGGGCGATCTCCTCGGGGCTGATCGTCTTCGACCGCGGACGGCGGGAGCGCCTCATGCTGCCCTGGCGGCATCCCGGGCACGCGCTCAGCGGGGTGCTGGCCGACCTGGGGTCGGCCCGCGACAAGGCCGCCCTGGCCGCGCTGACCGCCCGTGACATCGCCCTGCCCGCCGACCGGCTGCGCGCCGGCGCCGAACGCACCACCGAGCAGGAGCTGCGGCACTGGGGCATCTCGTCCGAGATGATCGACAAGCTGTTGCGCCCCTTCCTGTCCGGGGTCGTGCTCGAACGGGAGCTGCAGACCTCCAGCCGGTTCTTCCACCTGCTCTGGCGGGCCTTCGCCAGAGGCACGGTCGGGCTGCCGGCGCTCGGCATGGGGGAGATCCCCCGGCAGTTCGCCGCCCGCCTCCCGGCCGGGGCGCTGTCGCTGGGCATCCCGGTCGCCGCGGTGACGCCGGACGGGGTGCGGCCGGCCGGGGGCGGGACGATCCGGGCCCGCGCGGTGGTCGTGGCGACCGACCCGGCCACGGCGGCCCGGCTCTGCCCCGGGTTGAAGATCCCGCCGATGCGCGCGGTGACGACCTTCTACCACGCCGCGGCCCGCTCGCCGCTGGGGGAGCCCACGCAGATCGTCGACGCCGAGGGCCTGATCACCGACACCCTGGTCGTCACCGACGTCGCGCCCGGCTACTCCTCGGACGGCCGCGCCCTGATCTCCACCTCGGTCCTGGGAGTGCTGTCCGACGCCGACGAGCCGCGGGTCCGGTCGCGGCTGGCCCAGATCTACGGGACGGACACCTCCGCCTGGCGGCACCTGGCGACCTACCCGGTCGAGGCCGCGCTGCCCGCGATGACACCGCCCTTCCCGCTGCGCCGTCCGGTCCGTTCCGCGCCCGGCCGCTACGTGTGCGGCGACCACCGCGACACCGGCTCCCAGCAGGGCGCGCTGGTCTCCGGCCGGCGTGCCGCCGACGCCGTACTGGCCGATCTCGGCTGAGCGAGGCCCAGGGGCCGGACCGGACGGGGTCAGGCGGGGCGGGCAGGGGCAGGCGGGGCGGGTGGAGGTCAGGCGGGGCGGGCGGGGAAGCCCACGATGCGCCCCTCGGCGTCGACGCCGCAGGTCACCGGTGAGGCCTGGGGGCCGCCGTCGCGGCGCGCCGTGATGACCAGCGCGCGGTGGCGCCCGCGCAGGAACTCCAGCAGCCGATCACGGGAGACGACCTCGTTGGTAGCGATCTTCGGGCTCATGCCCCCATAGTCCGGGGCGCCCCACGGACGCCCCGGCATCTCCTCGCAACAGGGAGATATGTGGTCAAGAGTCGCCCTATGTGGCATTTAACCCGAAATTGGAGGGAATTGATCTACGAAAGATCGATGAGCGGCGCGGGGCCCGGCGGACGGATCCCGGAGGGCTCATCCATCCATCCAAGGAGATCACTGTGAAGAAGAAGGCTCTGCTCGCCTCGGCCCTGACCGCGCTGGCCCTGGCCGCGGTCCCCGTCGCCGGCCACGCCGCCGCCACGGGCTCCGTCCTCCGGGTCTCTCCCACGCCCATGCCAACGGACATGACCTCCGAGTCGCCCACGGACATGACCTCGGAGTCGCCCGGGGCCATGACCAAGCCGTTCGGCCCCGGCTGTTCCTCCCTGCCCGCCTCCGGTCCGGGCAGCCCCGGCAGCATAGCCTCGGAGCCGCTCGGCACCGCGCTCTCCCACATCCCGCAGCTGTCCACGCTGGCCAAGGCCGCCAAGCAGGCCGGACTGATCGAGAAGCTGGACTCCACACCGGACATAACGGTGTTCGCCCCCACCGACGAGGCCTTCGGCAAGATCCCCAAGGAGGTCCTCGCGAAGGCCCTGGCGGACAAGGAGCTCCTGACCAAGATCCTCAACAACCACGTGGTCGAGGGGAAGAAGACCCCCGCCGAGCTCGCCGAGGGGCCGCTGACCACGCTCGGCGGCGGCACGCTGGCCGTCAAGAAGGTCGACGAGGAGGACTACACCGTCGAGGACGCCAAGGTCGTCTGTGGCAACCTGCAGACCTCCAACGCCACCGTCTACCTCGTCGACATGGTTCTCCTCCCCCACGCCGAGGGGTCGCCGAGCTCCGAGGCGACGCCGAGCTGAACGGCCGTAGGGGCGCCTGCCGCGGGCGCCCCTCGCCGTCCCCCCTCCGGGGGACGACGAGTGCCGCCCCCGGGAGCCGGAGGGGTGCGGACCGCGCCGCGCGGGCTCCACGTCCGCCGCGAGACCCCGGAGCGGGTGGATTTCGCGGTCCAGAGCCCGCGTGGCGGCACGTCAGGACCACCTGATGCCTCAATAGGGTTTTAACAGCATTTTCATCCGAATTCTGCTATATCAGCAGATATCAGTGCATATGTGGAGAAAAGCGCTAATCCATTCGCGCACTGACGGGGGATCCAATGATCCGAAGGATTATCGTCCTGCTGGCCGTCGCGGCCGTCGTGCTGGGCGGCACCGCCGTAGCCATCGCCGCTCAGCCGAATCTCAACGAGCAGGACAAGAAGTTTCTGGTTCAGATACATCGGGTCAACCTGACCGAGATCCAGGCGGGGAAGCTCGCCCAGCAGAGGTCGACAGACCGCAGCATAAGCGACATCGGGAAGGTTCTGGTTGACAACCATACGGAGCTGGACGAGAGCGTGCGGCAGGCGGCCCAGAAGGCCGGAGTGCCGCTACCCGGACATCCGAACGCCGACCAGCGCGATCAGCTCACCGAGCTGTCGAGGCTGACCGGGCAGGTCTTCGACAACGTGTGGCTGGCCGCGATGATCGTCGGTCACCGCGAGACCCTCAACCGCCTGGATCAGGAGCTGAGCGAAGGTTCCTCCCCTGAGGTGAAGAAGCTGGCCGAGGACGCCAGGCCGGTGGTGCGGGAGCACCTGAATCTGCTCCGCAAGGCCCGTGGCGGCACCGTGCGTCCCAGCCCCAGCCCCAGCCCCAGCGGCACCGTGTCTCCCAGCCCCGGTGGCACCATGAGCCCCGGTCACGAGGAGACCGGGAGCCCCGCGCCCACCCCCGGCGGCACCGGCGAGTGACGGGCGGAGGAGGCGGGCGGACGACATGCCCGCCCGCCGTGTCTGCGCCTGGTCCGTCCGAGCCGTCCCGTCGCGGACCATGGTCGCGCTCTCCCCGCGAGACGGGGCGTGCTCCCCCCGAGGCCGGGCTCCCCGAGGTAGGAGAAGGGCACCGGAACGGCTGAGTGATCGACGGTGACGCGTATATCCCGCATTATCTATGATCTTTTCCGCCGAAGCCTTTCCGTCCGTGGCATGATGCGATGGGCTTGCCGTCACGCAGATCTGTGCGGATAGTTGATGATCTACGGACGAGCTCTAAGGAGAAGCCCGACATGCCGGAGGTCGAGCCCCTGCACTCTGATGATCCGCCTTATTTAGGTCCGTATCGGATTGTCGGGAAACTCGGCGAGGGCGGGAAGAGCACCGTCTACCTGGCGACGGGGCCGGGGGAGGAGCACGTCGCCGTCAAACTCGTGCACGCCGATCTGACCGGGAGCGAACGGTTCCTGCGCAAGGTCGAGGAGCTGCGGCAGGTCTCCGCCTTCTGCACCGCGCAGGTCGTCGAGACCGGCCTGGCCGGCGATCGGCCGTACGTGGTCAGCGAATACATCGACGGTCCCACCCTGTACAAGGCCGTCGAGGACGACGGTCCGCTGCGCGGCGCGGCGCTGCACCGGCTCGCCATCGGCACGATGACGGCCCTGGTCGCCATCCACCAGGCCGGGATCGTCCACCGCGATTTCAACCCGGGCAGCGTGCTGCTCGGCCCGGACGGGCCGCGAGTGATCGATTTCGGCATCGCCGAGGCGCTCGAGGCCGGCGCCGGCAGCACCACGCGGTCGGTCGGCATGCCCGCCTACCTGACGCCGGAGCAGCTGGAGGGCGAGCCCGTGGGGCCGGCGGCCGATCTGTTCGCGTGGGGCGCCACGATGCTCTTCGCGGCGTCCGGGCGGTCGCCCTTCGAGGCGGGCTCCATGTCGGCGACGATCAATCGGGTCCTGGGGAGCGAGCCGGACCTCACCGTCCTGGGCGACGACCTCCGTGGCCTGGTGGCCGACTGCCTGGCCAAGGACCCCCGGGACAGGCCGGCCGCGAGCGACGTCCTGCTCAGGCTGGTCGGGCACTCCACGATCCTCGCGACCGCCGAGCCACTGCCCTCCGTCCCGGCCTCCGCCGGCCCGGATCTCCGATCCGCTCCGCCGCCTGATCCGGCCACGCGCGTGCGGCTCCCGCCCCCGTCCCGGCCGGGCCGGCGTCGCCGTTCCGTGCTGCTCGGCGCCGCCGCCGTGGCCATCGCCCTCGTCTCGGGCGGCACCGTCTACGCGTTGACCCCCCGGGCGGCCCCCGTCCGGGTGGCCGCGCCGCCCCCCACGCCGCTCCCCTCCCCGTCTCCCGTCGTCATCGAGGCGTCACCGACGCCTCCCCCGGCGGCCACGGGGAAGGTGAAGGCCCCGGAGACGCGGCTCACGCTGCACGAGAACCCGGCGGACCCGGTGCGCCTGGCGTCCTACTTCGTCACCGACCACAAGGGCCCGGTCTACCGCACGTACGCGCGCGTCCCGGGCGGTGACGCGTTCCGCCTGGTGGCGAAGGACGCCGACTTCGGCGACCCCACGGTCTCACCGGACGGCAAGTGGGTCGCGGTCAACCCCTGGCTCAAGTTCGCCGCGTCGAGCTATGACTACGTCACCTTCATCAATTCGGCCACCGGCGAGAAGTTCTCGGTGGACACGCTCAAGCAGCCGCTGAGAGGGCTCTCGGGGACGTGGAGCCCGGACAGCAGGCGGCTGCTCCTGACCTTCTACGATTTCGACGTCAAGCAGAAGGTGCAGTACCCCGCGGGGTTCGTCGTCGTCGACGTCGGCACCCGCAAGGCGACCGTCGTCAAGACCGACGACCAACGGGACGGCTACGGCAACTTCGACTGGAGTCCCGACGGGACCCTCGTGGTCGGCGCCTACGAGCACAAGAAGCCGACGTTCGGAGTCCGGTTCCGCGACCAGAGCGGGAAGGTCGTGCGGACCATGCCCTGGGTGGGACTGATGCCCGGCCCCGGGATCTTCTCCCCTTCGGGCACGCGTTTCTACACCTACTGCCCGGAGAGCACGGGCAAACAGACCGCCGGATGCGTGTGGGACGCCAGGACCGGCAACAGGACGGCCTCGGTCCCGGTCTGGGACGGCGACACCACGATAGTGGGATGGTGGGACGAACATCACCTGATCGTCCGCGACCCACGGAAGGACCCCTTCAAATACGTCGTCGTGGATCTCCACGGCAAGGTGGTCCGCACCCTGGCCGAGATCACCAGGAAGAACGCCAAGCTCGTCCAGTTCAGATTCGCCCGGAAGTAAGCCGGCCATGACGGATCTTGCTCCGCTGCGCGCGGACGACCCTTCGCACGTGGGCGCCTACGAGCTCCTCGGGCGGGTCGGCGAGGGCGGCCAGGGCTCGGTTTTCCTGGGCGCCTCGCCCTCCGGGGAGCGTGTCGCCGTCAAGCTGCTGCGACAGAGCCCGGCCACGGACCGGCGGACGGGCCCGGTGCCGGACCCCCTCCTCCGGGAGATCGAGATCCTGCGCCGGGTGGCCCCCTTCTGCACCGCCCAGGTCGTCGAGACGGGCATGCTCGGGGCCCAGCCGTACATCGTCAGCGAGTACGTGCGAGGGCCCACGCTCCAGCAGGTCGTCGACGCCGAGGGGCCGCTGCGGGACGCCCGGCTGCGGAGACTCGCGGTGGGCACGATGACCGCGCTGAGCGCCATCCACCGGGCGGGCGTGGTGCACCGGGACTTCAAGCCGAGCAACGTCCTGCTCGGCCGGGACGGGCCCCGAGTGATCGACTTCGGCATCGCCCGCGCGCTGGACGCCGCGGCCACCGGTTCCGGCGTGGTGGGCACGCCGCCGTACATGGCGCCGGAACAGTTCGAGTCCGCCCCGGTGGGACCCTCGGCGGACCTGTTCGCCTGGGGTTCGACCATGGTCTTCGCGGCCACCGGGAAGCCGCCGTTCGGCAGGGACTCGCTCCCGGCGGTCGTCAACCGGATTCTGCACAGGGACCCCGATCTCGGCGACCTCGACGGCGATCTGCGCGATCTCGTGGGGGAGTGCCTGTCCAAGGACCCCGGACGGCGTCCCACCGCGAAGGACGCGCTCCTGCTCCTCCTGGGCGCACGCGAGCGGCGCCCGGACGGAGACCTGCTCACCGCGGGTACGGCCGCCGCCTCCGGAGCCCCCGAGTCCGTCGCCCCCGGAGCCCCCGAGGCCGCCGCCGTGCCCGGCGCGCCGCCCGCCCGGCGCGGCCGCCGGGGAACGCTCCTCGCGGGGGTGGCCGTGGCGGTGGCACTGCTGTCCGGCGGGGTGGTGTACACCATGATCCGCGGCTCCGCCCCCGATGACGCGGAGGTCTCCGCATCCCCCTCCCCGGCCGTCATCCGGGAGGTCACGGACGCGCCCGCCGCCCCGGCCAGAGAGATCCGGCTCCCCGAGCTGAAGACGAGGCTGCACGAGTCTCCCGGAGACCCGGTACATATAACGTCTTATATGCACCTTCGGAAGGATGTCTCTGACTCCTTCGCGCGAGAGGCGAAGGACGAGAAGTTCCAGTCGATCGGCCCCTACCAGGAGCCGCTGGTCTCGCCGGACGGGGCCTGGACGGCGGTCCTGCCCTGGATCAAGGCGAGCACGCCAGGCCCCCGCGACTCCATACGGCTGATCAAACGGGCCACCGGCCAGGAGTTCCTGGTGCACACGGTGAACAAGCCGATGGCGAACTACAACCCCTACTGGTCCTCCGACGGCAGACGGGTCCTGTTGACGACCTACGACCGGGCCCTCGGCAGGAGGCAGGTCCTCGGGTTCGTCGTCGTCGACGTGGCGACGGCCACGGCGACGGTCGTCTCGGTCGACACGAGGGGGATCGGCGACTTCCCCTTCATGTGGGCCCCCGGCGAGTCCGCCGTCGCCGTACGCTTCCCGAGCGGCTCGGGCGCCGGTCTGCGCTTGTTCGATCTGAGGGGGAAGACCGTCCGCACCATCCCGTCCGTGGGCGAACCCAGCAGCAGCGAGAACACGTTCTCTCCGGCCGGCAGGCAGTTCGTCACCATCTGCCCGGACCGGATCGCGACCGCCTGCCTGTGGGACACCGCGACCGGCCGGCGGCGGGCCACGATCCCGGTTCCCGTGGCCAACACGCTCATCGGCTGGTACAACGACGCCCACGTCCTCCTGCTCGACCGGACGCGGGATCCCCGCCGGGTCGTCGCCGTGAACACGGAGGGAAAGGTCGTCCGGGTGCTCGCCGAGATCCCGGCCGCCGAGCTGGGCGGAGCCGGCGGACGCTTCGTGCCGCGCTACACGAGGAACTGACTCGATCGGCGCCGGCCCCGGCTAGCCGGTCTTGCGGGCGACCCCGGCCACGGTCCAGACCTTCTCCGGGCGCTGGGCGGCGAGCGGGTTGTCGGGACGCCACTGGCGGATGTAGACCAGGCCCGGGTCGAGGAGCTCCATGCCGTCGAAGAAGCGCAGCACCTGCTTGCGCGTGCGCGAGGCGTCCTCGCTCCGGCCGAGGACCCGCCGGTAGATGTCGACGAGCGGCCCCGCCGCCTCGGGGCGGGTGTCGAAGACGGCGTGGGCGATGACGAGGTGGCTGCCGACGGCCACCGCGTCGCGCAGCAGGGCCACGCTCTTGAACGGGCCGTCCTCGCCGGGGATGAACTGGAGCGCGGAGGGGATCAGGAGGGCCACCGGCCGCTCCAGGTCGATGAGTCGCCGCAGCTCGTGGTCGGCCAGCAGCTCGTCGGGGTGGAGCAGGTCGCCCCTGACCACGGAGGTGCGGGGGTCGGTGGCCAGCAGGGCCATGGCGTGGGAGAGCACCACCGGGTCGTCGGCGACGTAGGCCACCCGGGCGGCGGGGTCGAGGGACTGGGCGACCTGGTGGACGTTGCGCTGGGTGGGCAGTCCCGACCCGATGGAGACGAACTGCGTGATGCCCAGCTCGACGAGATGGCGCACCGCCCGGCCGACGAAGGCCTGGCTCTCCTTGGCCATCGTCCTGATCTCCGGGGCGATGGCGAGCACCTCTTCGGCGGCCGCCCGGTCGGCCGCGAAGTTGTCCTTGCCGCCGAGGAAGTAGTCGTTCATCCGGGCGACGTTGGGCACGCTGGTGTCCAGGCCTGCCGGTGGCCGCCGGGCCGCGTCGCTCATCGGTCATCTCCTTGGTTGCCTGTGAGACTAAAGAACCGCGGCGCCCATGGGTAGATGTGAGATTGCGAGCAATAGGAGAAATATGTCGATTGTTCTGTAGGGCCGGCTATTGCTTGCGGCCGACCCCGCCGACGACCCACACCGAGTCCGGCCGGTGGGGCCCGGTCCCGTCGGGACGCCACCGGGGGACGTAGACGACCCCGGGCTCGACGAGCGCGAGCCCGTCGAAGAAGCGTCCGACCTCGGCGCCGGTGCGCAGGTTGCCGCGGCGGGGGCCGGTGACCGAACCGCGGTCCTGGTAGAGGGCGGCGAGCTTCGCGGTCGTCTCCGGACGCATGTCGGAGACCGCGTGGGAGACGGCCAGGTAGCTGCCCGGCGCGATCGCCCTCCGGAGGTCGGTGACGATCCGCAGGGCCAACGCGTCGTCGGTGATGTCCTGTAGCACCGAGAAGAGGAGGACCGCCACGGGGCGGTCGAAGTCGATCATTCCGGTGAGCCGGAGGCGGGACAGCAGCAGCTCCGGCCGGCGCGCGTCGGCCTCGACCACCGTGGTCAGGCGGTCGTCCTGGAGCAGGGCCTGGGCGTGGACGACGACCATCGGGTCGTTGTCGACGTACGCCACCCGCGCCTCGGGCGCGACGGCATGGACGATCTCGTGCACGTTTCCCTGTGTCGGCAGGCCGCAGCCGATGTCGACGAACTGCCGGATGCCGGCCCCGGCCAGGAAGCGGACCACCCGTGCGAGGAAGAGCCGGCCCTCTCTGGACATCGCGGGGAGCTCGGGGGCGAGTGCGAGCGCCGCCTGCGCGGCCGCCCGGTCGGCCGCGAAGTTGTCCTTGCCGCCGAGGAAGTAGTCGGCTATCCGGCCCCCGTTGGGGACCGTGGGGTCGAACTTCGGGCGTTCGGTCTTCGACGGCACCATGTCATCTTCCATCCGGCCGGTGCGGGGTTGAGCGGACAATATCCATCCTTCACCGAATATGGGACATATTCCGTGAATCTCCGCTGCCGGGCGTGGTATCGGTCAGTGGCATGCCTCCAGATGGCGCCCCGTCCTCGGGGGGAGGGTGAAGGCCGCCCACACGGCCTTGCCCCGGCTCTCCAGCGGCGCCCAGCCCCACATCTCGCTGACCCCCTGGACGAGCTGGAGGCCGCGGCCGTTCTCGGCCTCGAAGTCGGGCTCGCGCAGGCTGGGGCCCTGGTCGCTGGGGTCGGTGACCGCGCACAGCACCGAGCGGCCGGTATGGCAGAGGATGACTCTGACCTCCTGCCCGCGGTGGCCGTTGACCCCGTCCCGCACGCCGTGCCGCACGGCGTTGGTCACCAGTTCGGAGACCACCACGCCGGTGTCGTCGACCAGACAGGCCAGCTCCCACGAGCGCAGCGCGGCGGAGGCGAACTCGCGGGCGGTCCGTGCCGCGCGGGGATCGTGGCGCAGGCTCCGCACGGCCATCTGGAGCTGGTCGACGTGGCTGTCGCCGTCCGCCCAGGGCGGCAGCCCGCTCGGCGGGAGCAGGTGATCGAGCATCGACAGCCACCGCTCCCACCCGCCGATCTCCGTCTGGATGGGTGTGGCTCGGGCTTGATGTCTTTGGTGACCAGTCATCGGTGACCTTGGGGAGGGGGGTGATCGTGTGACAAGGATGATCCGTCTAGTCATCTTGCCCGCCATGATGTGCATAAGCAAGTACAGATGCACGTGCATATGCACAAAGCCCTATGCTTGTGGTGATGTTTCCCTCCCTAATCGGTGAGAGGCGAGGATGAATCAGCTGTACAACGGCATGCCTGCCGTGCTGCTGGACGGGATCGTCTGGCGCAAGAGCCACTTCAGCAACCCCAGCGGGAACTGCGTCGAACTGGCCGCGCTGCCCGGCGACGCGGTCGCGATCCGCAACTCACGGGACCCGGAGGGCCCCGCGCTGATCTACACCCGGCGCGAGCTCGACGCCTTCGTGCGGGGCGTGAAGGGCGGCGATTTCGATGATCTGATCATCTCAATTGATTGAAGAATGAAATTCCATGTGGCCGGGAAGATATGACCGGAGTACGGTGAAGGCTCGCGACGGCCACAAAGAGTGGGCGGGGGCTCGCGTTCCGCGCTCGAAGGAATGTAAATGATCACACCTCACGCCGGAGGCGAGCCGGTCCCCCCGACCCCCATGGCCATGCCCCGGGGGAGTTCGACGGTGCTGAGGATCGTGCTGGGCGCGCAGCTGCGGCGGCTCCGCGAGCAGTGTCACATCACCCTGGAGGAGGCCGGCCACGCCATCCGCGCCTCGCACTCGAAGATCAGCCGTATGGAGCTGGGCAGGGTCAGCTTCCGGATCAGGGACGTGGCCGACCTGCTGACGCTGTACGGCGTCTCGGACGAGGACGACCGGCAGGCGCTGCTGGCCCTCGTCGGGCGGGCCAACGTCACCGGGTGGTGGCACAACTACAACGACGTCCTGCCGAGCTGGTTCGAGACGTACGTGGGCCTGGAGGAGTCGGCCACCGGCATCCGCAACTACGAGGTCCAGTTCGTCCCCGGCCTGCTCCAGAGCGAGGGCTACGCGCGGGCCGTCATCCGGCTGGGGTTCCCGGCCGCCTCCGAGGAGGAGTTGGAGCGCCGCCTGCGGCTGCGCCTGGCCCGCCAGCGGCTGCTGCGCAGCGCCGAGCCGCCCCACCTGTGGGCGGTGCTCGACGAGGCGGTGCTGCGCCGGCCCCTGGGCGGGGCCGAGGTGATGCGCGGCCAGATCGACCACATCCTCCAGGCGCTCGAACTGCCCAACGTGACCGTCCAGATCGTGCCCTTCAGCGTCGGCGGCCACGCCGCGGCCGGCGGGCCCTTCAGCATCCTGCGCTTCTCCCAGCCCGACCTGCCCGACGTGGTCTACATGGAGCAGCTCACCAGCGCCGTATACCTCGAAAAGCGCGACGACGTGGACCGCTACCTCGAGGTGATGGAGCGCCTGTGCATCGAGGCCGAGCCGGCCTCGCGCACCCGGGAGATTCTCACCCGGATCCGCGAAGAGCTATAGGAGCGGCCACAGAACGGTCAAGCCGGCAACCGTCCCGGCCCACCGTACGAAGATGGTCAGATGAGATGCCTCGTGACCGGAGCGACGGGATACATCGGCGGACGGCTCGTGCCCGAACTGCTCGACGCCGGCCACGACGTGCGGTGCATGGTGCGCTCGGCCGGCCGTCTGCGCGACCAGCCGTGGGCCTCCCGCGTGGAGAGCGCCGAGGCCGACGCGGCCGACGCCGCCCGGACGAGGGAGGCGCTCGGCGGCGTCGACGTCGCCTACTACCTCATCCACACGATGGGCGGGGGACGGGGCTTCGCCGCGGCCGACCGCCGCGCGGCCGCCACGTTCGCCGCCGCGGCCCGGGAGGCGGGGGTGCGCCGCATCGTCTACCTGGGCGGCCTCGCCCCGGACGAGGACCTGTCGCCCCACATGCGCTCCCGCGCGGAGGTGGGGGAGACCTTCCTGCGTTCCGGGGTGCCGTCCGTGGTGCTGCGGGCGGCCGTCATCATCGGATCGGGCTCGGCCTCCTTCGAGATGCTGCGCTACCTCACCGAGCGGCTGCCGGTGATGACGACGCCGCGGTGGGTGCGCACCAGGACGCAGCCCGTCGCGATCCGCGACGTCCTGCGCTACCTCGTGGCCTGGGCGGCCGTCGAGGAGGAGGTGAACCGCTCCTTCGACATCGGCGGCCCGGACGTGCTGACCTACGCCGACATGATGCGCGGCTACGCCGAGGTCGCCGGGCTGCCCCAGCGGGTGATCATCCCCGTCCCGATGCTCAGCCCCGGCCTGTCGAGCCACTGGGTGGGACTGGTCACCCCCGTCCCGGCGAACATCGCCCGCCCGCTGGTGGAGTCGCTGCGCAACGAGGCCGTCTGCGGCGAGCACGACATCGCCGGCTACGTCCCGGACCCGCCCGAGGGGCTGATCGGGTTCCGGGAGGCCGTCGCGCTGGCCCTGCGGCGGATCAAGGAGGCGGAGGTCCTCACCCGATGGTCCTCGGCCTCGACGCCGGGGGCGCCGAGCGACCCGCTGCCCACCGACCCCGACTGGGCGGGCGGCAGCCTCTACGCCGACAGGCGGGCCCGCCGCGTCGAGGCGTCCCCGGAGGCCCTCTGGGAGGTGATCGAGTCGATCGGCGGCGAGCGGGGCTGGTACTCCCTGCCCGTCGCCTGGCATGCCCGGGGCCTGCTCGACCGCCTCGTCGGAGGCGTGGGGCTGCGCCGCGGCCGCCGCGACCCGCGGCGGCTCCGCGTCGGGGACTCGGTCGACTTCTGGCGGGTCGAGGAGGTCGAGCCCGGCCGTCTGCTCCGGCTGCGCGCGGAGATGCGCCTGCCCGGTCTGGCCTGGCTGGAGCTGAGCGTGCGCCGGGACCGGGGGCGGACGGTGTACGGCCAGCGCGCGATCTTCCATCCCCGGGGGCTGGCCGGCCACCTCTACTGGTGGTCGATCTCGCCCTTCCACAGCCTGATCTTCGGCCGGATGCCGCGCAACGTGGCGGCCGCCGCCGAGCGCGGCGACGCGTCCGCGCCCTCCGCGTCCGCCACGGCGGGGGGAATCTCCGATGTTGACCCTCCGCCGCTGCCGGGCACGATCCAAGGGACACTGTTCCCACCTGATCACGGAGGTGCCGCAGATGGCCAAGGTGCTGATCGTCACCGGTGACGCAGCGGAGGACCTCGAGGTCTTCTACCCCTACCAGCGCCTGCTGGAGGAGGGGTACGAGGTCCACATCGCCGCGCCGAGCACCAAGAAGCTCCAGTTCGTCGTACATGACTTCGTCGACGGCTTCGACACCTACACCGAGAAGCCCGGCCACACCTGGCCGGCCGACCTGGCCTTCGCCGAGGTCGACCCCGAGGGCTACGCGGCCCTGGTGATCCCCGGCGGCCGCGCCCCCGAATACATCCGCGCCGACCCCGACCTCAGGCGGATCGTCGGGCACTTCGCCGACGCGGCCAAGCCGATCGCCGCGCTCTGCCACGGTCCGCTGGTGCTGGCCGCCGCCGGGGTGCTGCGGGGCCGCTCCAGCAGCGCCTATCCCGCCTGCGCCCCCGACCTCGAGGCCGCCGGAGGCTCCTGGGTGGACAGCCCGGCGCACATCGACCAGAACCTGGTCACCGGCCGCGCCTGGCCGGACCACCCGGCGTGGATGCGCGAGTTCATGAAGATCCTCAAGGTGGAGGCACCCCTCTGAGGGGCGGGCCCGCCGGCCGGCGGATCCGCACCACCGCGACCGGCGGGCGGCCGGGGATCGGACGGGGCGGAGACCTCACGGTCCCACGAGGGCGTCGATGACGTCCTCGTGGCTGATCCCCTTGTGGGCGAAGTGGCCGGCCGTGGCGAGCTCGGCCAGGCCGTGGGCGGTGGACAGCAGGGCCATCACCCCGGCCTTGGGGACGGCCTGGCCGCCGGTGGCCTCCAGGTCCAGTGCGGCCATCACCTCGTCGATCGCCTTCTCCAGCTCCGGATGGTGGCCGATGAGGAACTCCGAGGCGAACACGAGCCGGTATTCGTTGCGGTGGCCCAGGGCGTACTCGACATAGCTGGTGTAGAAGGCCCGCAGCCGGTCCCGGCGGCCGGCCTCTTCCAGGACCGCTCCGGCGACGTGCGCGCTGAGGTCGACGATGACCCGGGCGGCGAGGGCGGCCAGCAGCGCGGTCTTGTCGGCGAAATGTCGGTAGGGGGCCATGCGGGACAGGCCGGTCAGGTCGCCGACCGCGCGCAGCGTCACGGCGTCGAGGCCCTCCTCGCGCAGCAGGCTCAGCGCGCTCTCGACGAGTCTGGTCCTGGTGTCGTCCACCACGTCGTTCACCCTCTCACACGCTCCCCTGTTGACATCGTCAACATAGTGTGCTGACACTGTCAACATGATGTTGACGACGTCAACAGGAGAGCTATGAAGATCATGCTGAACGGCGCCCCCGTTCTCGTGGACGCCGACCAAGACGACGTGACCGTGGACGTCCTGCGTGAGCGGCTCGGTCTCACCGGGGCCAAGGCCGCCTGCCGTACCGGGGTCTGCGGAGCCTGCACGGTCATGGTGGACGGCACGCCGCAGGCCGGCTGCCTGCTGCCGGCCGTCGCGGTGGAGGGACGGGAGGTCACCACCGCGGAGGGCCTGGACCACCCCGTCCAGCGGGCGTTCGCGGTCCACGACGGCCTGCAGTGCGGTTACTGCACCCCGGGGTTCGTGGTGGAGGCCGCCGCGTTCGTGGACCGCTGGCGCGCCGAGCACGGCGACACCACGCCACCGCGCGAGCGGATCGCCGCGGCGATGGCCGGGCACCTGTGCCGCTGCGGGGCCTACGAGGGCATCCACGCGGCGATCGCGGCCGCCTGCCGCGGCGAGCACGACGCCGGCACCGGGACGCCCGCGCGGGTGGAGGCGATGGACAAGATCACCGGCCGGGCCCGCTACACCACCGACATCCGCCTGGACGGCCAGCTCGAAGGCGTGATCATCCGCTCCACGGAGGCGCACGCCCGGGTCACCGGCGTCGAGGTGGACGGCCCGCACACCGTCGACCTGCTCCCGCCCGACCGGACCGTCCGATACGTGGGCCAGCCCGTCGCCGCCGTCGCCGCCCCCACCCTCCGCCAGGCGCTGGCCATCGCCGAAGGCGCGCGCGTCTCCTACGACCCGGTCCCCGCCGCCCTCGACGACGCGCCCGACGCCCCGCCCGTCTACGACGAGCGGAGCAGGAAGCACGCTCCCAGCTCCAGCGAGGGGCTGAACCTGCCAGGCGGCTGGAACGGCAACGTCAAAGGCCCCTTCGCCATGGCGGGCTGGCGCAGCCGTACCGCCCTGAACCGGATCGAGGCCGCACGGCGCCGCGCCGACCCCCACCTGGTGACCGGGACGTTCACCACGGCGGTGCAGGTGCACACCCCGCTGGAGCCGCACGCGTGCGTGGCCCGCTGGGACGGCCCCGGCGAGCTCCACCTGCACCTGTCCACCCAGACGGTGGGTCTGGCCGCCGAGCAGGTCGCCGGACGCTGGGGTCTCGCCGTGGACCGGGTCCACATCGTGGCCGACCACGTCGGCGGCGGTTTCGGCGCCAAGACGGGGGTCACCGCCGAGACGGTCGCGGCGGTCGAGCTCGCCCGGGTCTGCGGCGCGCCGGTGCGCGTGGTGCTGAGCCGCGCCGAGGAGCTCACCGACGCGGGGAACCGGCCCGGCACCCGGACCAGGCTCGCGCTGCTCACCGACGACAAAGGTGACCTCGCGGCCCTCGCCATGGACGTCCGCGGACGTGGAGGGGTGGCGATCGGGTCGGCCGTCGCGGTGCTCGCCCGCCTCATGTACGGCACGGCGCCCCGGATGCTCCGCGACTCCGACGTCGTCACCAACGAGCCGCCCGGCACGCCGTTCCGCGGGCCCGGGGCGGCGCCCATGCTCTGGGCGCTGGAACAGGCCGTGGACGAGGCGGCCCACCGCCTGGACGAGGACCCGATCGCGCTGCGCCGCCGCTGGGACGGCAACCGCAAGCGCCACGCGCTCTACGACTGGGCGGCCGGCCTGCCGGTCTGGCTCGACAGGCCGCCGACCGGCTCGCAGACGGGCAGGTTCCGCCGGGGTGTCGGGGTGGCCGCCGCCAACTGGGCCTACATGCTCGATCCGGCCACCGAGGTCGAGCTGGAGGTCCAGGGGGACGTGGTCGTCGCCCGCACGACGGTCCAGGACATCGGGACCGGCACCCGCACCGTCATCGCCGGCGTCCTGGGTGAGGAGCTCGGCCTGCCCCCCGAGCGGATCCGCGTGGAGATCGGCAGGACCGGCGCCGTGCACGGCCCGCCCTCCATCGGCAGCCGTGCCACGGCCTCGGTGGCTCCGGCCGTGCGGGACGCCGCGCGGCGCCTGCGGGCGCAGGGCCTCGCCGACGGACGCAGAGTCGTGGGCAGGCGCCGCGGCGACCGGCGCGGCTACCTCACGCCCGTCGCGGTGGCCGGCATGGCGCTGGGCCGCGGGTTCAGCGGCTCCGTCCACGTCACCGAGGTCGAGGTCGACACCCGCCTGGGCGTGATCAGGCCGCTGCGGGTGTGGGCCGGGATCGCGGTCGGCCGCGTCTACGCCGAGCGGCTGGCGCGCAGCCAGTGCGAGGGCGGCGTCGTCCAGGGCATCGGCTACGCGCTGCACGAGGAGCGCCACGTCGACCCGGTGACGGGGGCCGTGCTGACCGCGAACCTGGAGGACTACCGGATCCCCGGGATCGGGGACACCCCGGAGATCACCGTCCACTTCCACCAGGACGGGTGGGACCACGTCAACGGCGGAGGCGTCGGGGTGGGCGAGATCTCCACGATCGGCGTGGCCGCCTCGGTCGGCAACGCCGTCCACAGCGCCACCGGCTGGCGCCCCCGTGACCTGCCCGTCCGGCCTGACCGGCTGCTCGAAGGGATCAGACGTTGACCGCCCCCACCGATCTCGGCCAGGCCGCCGGACACGCGGGCGAGTTCCGCGCGGGTGGCACCGACCTGATGGCCCGCCGCCCGGCCGGGCCGTACGTGGACCTGCACGGTCTGCCCGGCCTGTCCGGCCTCACCTGGCGGCCGGACGGCTCGGCCCGGATCGGCGCGCTGACCACGGTCGCGGAGCTGGCCGGCGACGTGCGGCTCCGCGCCGCCCATCCCTCCCTGGCGCTGACGGCGCAGGCCCTGGCCACACCCCAGATCCGGGCGGTGGCCACCGTCGGCGGCAACCTGCTCCAGCGCAACCGCTGCTGGTACTACCGCAACCCGTCCTTCTCCTGCCACCAGAACGGCGGTGACTCCTGCCCGGCCCGCGCGGGGCTCACCCTCTACTCCGCGGTGATAGAGACCGGCCCGTGCGTGGCCCCGCACCCGTCGTCGCTGGCGATGGCGCTGCTCGGGTGCGAGGCGTCCGTCGAGGTGCGCGGCAGGGAGCCGTTCCCGGTCGGCGAGCTGTACGGCGACGGCTCCGATCCGGCCCGCGACCACCTGCTCGGACCGGGCGAGATCCTCGTCGCGATCGACCTGCCGCCGCCCGTGCCGGGGGAGCGGGCCGCCTACCACCGCGCGATCGGCAGGTCCGAGGCGGAGTGGCCGCTGGTGGAGGCGGTGGCGCGGCTGGTCCTGGCGGAGGGGAGGATCACCTCCGCCGCGGTTGCCGTGGGCGGCGTCGCCCGCGTCCCCCTGCGCCTGCCCGAGGTCGAGGAGGCGCTCCTGGCCGGTGAGCCCCTCGACCGGGCGGCCGGCCGGGCCGCCGCCCGATGCTCCCCGACGGCCCAGAACGGCTACAAGGTGGCGCTGCTCACCGGGACGGTCCTGGAGGTGCTGGAGCGCGCCTCAGGAGCGGCCGGGGACCGGTCCTGAGGCCGGCCCCGGCCGCGAGCGCGCGCCCCGGGGCTCAGAAGTACTTCGGGGAGAGGTCGGTCGTCGGCCAGGCGGTGACCTTGCCGATCTCGGCGTTCATGCGCGGGCTGAGCACGTCGAAGTCGAGCGAGCCGGCCTCCTCCCGCCGGTTGAACAGGGCCGCGTAGGTGAAGCCGTTCTGCAGCCGGGCGAGGTAGGTGTAGGTCCCCGGCAGCGATCCGTTGTGCCAGGTGTTGAGGTGGCCGGTGACCTGGCGCACGTACCAGCCGCCGCCGTACCACCATCCGTCGCCGCTGACGCCGATCTCCGGCTTGGCGAACAGCCTGGCGATCGAGGTCGCGTCGAGCACCGGCCCGGCGGCGTCGAAGACCCGCGAGAACCGCACCAGGTCGACCGCCGAGGCCAGCCAGCCGCCGCCGGCTCCCCGGTTCTCCATGCTGAAGCCGCCGTAGGGAGCCGGCGTCACCGTGCCCGACTCGTCCATGACGGTCTTGCCGGTGTACTGGGAGGAGTAGACGACCTCGGTCGGCGCCGCCGCCGACCTCAGGGTGCGGCCGAGCCGCATCCGGGTGATGCCGACCGGGGCGAGGAGCTTCTGCTTGACGTAGGACTCGTAGCTCGTGCCGGAGACCTTCTCGATGATCCGGCCGAGCAGCATGTAGCCGTAGTTGCTGTAGGCCATGCGCGTACCCGGGGCGAAGTCCAGGGGCCGGCCGCCGGCATAGCGGATGATGTCGTCCTGGCTGAGCGGCAGCGGCGTGTCCAGCGTGGCGGAGATCTGGTGGTCCAGATACAGGTAGTCGTTCGAGACGTCCCGGTCCCAGCCGCCCAGGTGCTGCATCAGGCGGAGCACGGTGACCTGCGCCAGGCGCGGGTCGGCCTCGGCCGACAGGCCGAGCAGCGTGGTGACCGGCGCCGACAGGCTGAGTTTGCCGTCCTGGACCAGCCGCATGATCGCCGCCGAGGTGATGTGCTTGCTCAGGCTGGCGATACGGAACAGCGAGGTCGGGTCCACCGACGGCAGGGCCTGCGCGCCGTCCGAATACCGGTAGCCGCGGGCCAGGACGATCTTGCCGTTCTTGGCGATCGCGAGCTGCGCGCAGGAGATGTCGCGCTCCTTGACGTAGGTCTTCATGACATTGTCGAACCCGGCCAGCGCCGCTGGGGCGATGCCCGTGGTGGTCAGGACCGGCGCGGACGCCGCCTGGGCGGGCCGGGCGCCCAGGGCCACGGCGGGAACGGAGACCGCGCCCGCCTTGAGCAGGTTCCGGCGGCTGAGCATCGTCACTTCTGTCCCCCAAGTCACATGCGTACGAGAAGGGCAGCATTTTACGGATATTTCGGTCTTTGGAGGCCGGTTCTCCGCCTTCCCGGCATGCCCGCCGTACAAGATCGCGGGCCGCGTCCGCCTGAGGGTCCCTCAGCGTGGCCGGCGCGGCGCCGCCGAGACCAGGCCGCTCTCGTAGGCGACGATGACGAGCTGGGCGCGGTCGCGGGCGCCGAGCTTGCCGAGCAGCCGGCCGATGTGCGTCTTCACCGTCGCGAGGCTGAGGTTCAGATGGCCGGCGATCTCGGTGTTGGACAGCCCCCGGGCGATGAGCGTGAGCACGTCGCGCTCCCGGCCGGTGACGCCGTCGAGCTCCCGGACGGGTGGTTGCGACGGCTCGGGGCGCCTGGCGAACTCGGCGATGAGGCGGCGCGTGACCGTCGGCGCGAGCAGCCCCTCGCCGGCGGCCACGACGCGGATCGCCGTCAGCAGCTCGCCGGGCGGCGTGTCCTTGAGCAGGAAGCCGCTGGCTCCCGCCCGCAGCGCCGCGTAGACGTATTCGTCCAGGTCGAACGTGGTGAGCATCAGGACGCGCACGCCCGCGGTGTCGGCTGAGCCGCAGATGCGCCGGGCCGCCTCGATGCCGTCCATCTCCGGCATGCGCACGTCCATGAGCACCACGTCCGGCTGCTCGCTGCGGGCCAGGGCGACGGCCTCGGCGCCGGTCCCGGCCTCGCCGACCGCCGTCAGGCCCGGCGCGGTGTCCACCAGGAGCCGGAAGCTGCCGCGGAGCAGGGCCTGGTCGTCGGCGACCAGCACGCGGATCTCGCCGTCCTCCCGCTGAGCCGATGGACTCACCCCTTCACCCGTCCTCGCCGTACGGCAGCCGCGCCGACACCCCGAACCCGCCCTCCGGCCGCCGCCCGGCCGTGAAGGTCCCGCCGTACATGATGACCCTCTCACGCATCCCGATCAGCCCGTGCCCCTGCCGGCTGGGCAGGACCCGGTGGCCCGGCCCGTCGTCGGTCACCTCGACCCGCACCTCCCGCCCGTCCGCCTCGACCGCCACCCGGCACCGCGCCGGGGCGGCGTGCCTGACCACGTTGGTCAGGGCCTCCTGCACGATCCGGTAGACCGACAGCCCGACGCCCTCGGGCAGCGCGGCCGCGGTGACGTCCAGGTCGACGCGGACGCCGGCCATCGCCGCCCGGCCGGCCAGCTCGGGCAGGCCGTCGAGGCCGGGTGCGGGGGAGAGGCCGGAGACCGTGTCCGGCGCCGCGCCGGGGCCGGAACGCATCACGCCCAGCAGGTGACGCATCTCGGTGAGCGCTCCCCGGCTGGTGGCCTCGATGACGCGCAGCGCGTCCCTGGCCTCCTCCGGCCGGGCCTCCGCGACGTGGTTGGCGATCCCCGCCTTGACCGCGATGAGGCTCATGCTGTGCGCGACGACGTCGTGCAGCTCGCGCGCGATGCGCAGGCGCTCCTCGGTGACCGCCCGGTCGGCGAGCTGCACGGCCGAGCGCGCCGCGTACGCGCGCCGCTCCCGCACGGCGCGGCCGACCGTCCAGATGCAGCCGAGGAACGCCGCGCCCGCGACCAGGACGCCGAGGGGGCGCGCCCATCCGGCCGGGGCGGGACTGCCCGCCAGCGACAGCATCAGGAAGGCCGCCGCGCCGCACACGCCGATCGCGACCGTGGGCTCCCACCGGCGCCTGGGACGGGTGAGCGCGACGGGGTAGAGCGCGAAGGCCGCCGCGGCGAACCCGTCGTGCGCCAGGCCCAGGGAGAACGACGCCAGGGACGCGCCGAGGACGAGAGCGAAGACCGGCAGCGGCCACAGCCGCCGGACGGCGAGCGCCGCCCCGATCCCGGCCGGCAGCAGGCACTGCGCCCACAGCGGCGTCCCCGCCGCCGGCCGCGTGATCGCCGCCAGCAGGAACGCGACCACATACGCCGCCCCGGCCAGCGCGTCGAGGGCGAGGAGCTGGCTGCGGCTCCACCGGCGCAGGAGCAGCGAGCCGTCCACGTCGAGATCGTCCACACCGAGACGGTATCGGCCCACCTCCGGCTCCGGCCTCCACCCGGAGGACGTCATCCTCGGGTATGACCCGCCCCGGACGGGGCCGCCGGCGCCGGACCCCGGTCCGACGGCGCGATCCCGGCCGTGGTCCGACGCGCCGCCGGCCCGCCGTACGGGACCCTCGACGACATGATCGAAGTCAAGGAGCTGACCAAACGCTACGGCGCGACCGTCGCGGTGGACGGGCTGTCGTTCCGGGTGGAGCCGGGACGGGTGACCGGCTTCCTTGGGCCGAACGGCGCAGGGAAGTCGACCACGATGCGTGTCCTGCTCGGCCTGGACGCCCCCGGCTCGGGCGAGGCGCTCGTCAACGGGCGCCGCTACGCCACGATCCGGCACCCGATGCGCGAGGTGGGCGCGCTGCTCGACGCCGCGGCCGTGCACGGCGGCCGCAGTGCCTTCGACCACCTGCGCTGGCTGGCCCGGAGCAACCGCATCGGGGTGCGCCGGGTGACGGAGGTGCTGGAGCAGGTGGGCCTGGCCGGGGCCGCCCGCAGGCGGGTCGGCGGGTTCTCCCTCGGCATGCGGCAGCGGCTGGGGATCGCCGCGGCGCTGCTCGGCGACCCGGGCGTGCTGATGTTCGACGAGCCGGTCAACGGGCTGGACCCGGAGGGGGTGCGGTGGATCCGCCACCTGATGCGCTCGCTGGCCGCGGAGGGACGCACCGTCCTGCTCTCCAGCCATCTGATGAGCGAGATGGCGCTCACCGCCGACCGTCTCGTCGTCATCGGGCGCGGCCGGCTGATCGCCGAGACCTCGGTCCAGGACCTGGCCGGCCGCTTCGAACGGGGCGTGCTGGTGCGCTCCCCGCGCGCGGCGGAGCTGACCGCGGTGCTCCGCGCCGCCGGGGCGACGGTCCTGGCGGAGCCGGACGGAGGGCTGGCGGTGAAGGGGCTCGAGGTGACGGAGATCGGCGACCTGGCCGCCGGGCACGGGTTCGCGGTGCACGAGGTGACGCCGCGCAGCGCCTCCCTGGAGGAGGCGTACCTGGAGCTCACCGGCGACGGCGTCGAGTATCGGGCGGCCGGGCGATGACCGGCGCGCTCGCATCCGAGTGGCTGAAGCTCCGCTCCGCCCGTTCCACCTGGTACGTCCTCGGCGCCGTCGTGGCCTCCGTCCTGCTCATGGCGGTCTTCACCCGCTACGTGGTGAACCTGTGGGAGGGCCTGCCGGCCGAGCGCCGGGCCGGGCTGCGGGCCGCGGAGCCGGAGCGGCTCGTCCTGCTGCCCGTGCAGATCTGCGCGGCGGTGCTCGGCGTCCTCACGATCACCTCGGAGTACGCCACCGGCATGATCCGCACCAGCCTCGTGGTGATGCCGCGGCGTGGCGCGGTGCTGGCGGCGAAGGCCGTGGCCGTGGCCGCCGTCGCCCTCGCCGCCGGGCAGGCGAGCGTGTTCGCGGCGTTCCTCGCCGGCCGGGCGATCGTCGGGGACCGCCCCATCCACGGTTTCACGGCGCCGCCGGCCGGCGAGCTCCCCGAGATGCTGGCCACCGGGCTGTCGCCGACGGTGCTCGCCCTGGTGGGGCTCGGCCTGGGCACCGTCCTGCGCTCCACCGCGGGGGCGGTCACCTGCGTCGTCGCACTGCTGTACGTGGTCCCGAGGTTCGCGGTCGCGCTGCCCGCGCCCTGGAACGCCAGGGTCGGCTCGGTGCTGCTGGAGGACCTGACACGGCAGCTCGCGGGTGAGGTCCCGATGGCGGTCGGCCTCGGGAGGGCGGGCGCGGGGATCGGCCTGTCCCCGCCGGTGGCGCTGGCGGTGATGGCCCTGTACGCCGTCGTCGCGCTCGGTGCGGCGGCCGCCGTACTCGGCAGGAGGGATGTCCGGTGACCGAAGTGCTCGCGTCCGAGTGGCTGAAGCTCCGCTCGGTCCGATCCACCTGGTACGTCCTCGGCCTGGTCGCCCTGGCCGTGCCGGTGGCCGCCTTCCTGGCGCTGCAGGGCGTGAACGGCTGGGACGGCCTGCCGCCCGAGCGCCGGGCGCGCTTGCAGGCTCCGCCCGTCGAACAGGTCCTCCTGCCGCTCGTCCAGCTGTGCATGGGCGTCCTCGCGGTGCTGGCGATCACCTCGGAGTACGCCACCGGAACGATCCGCGCCAGCCTGGCGGCCGTGCCGCGCCGCCGGAGAGTGCTCGCCGGGAAGGCGGTGGTCGTCGCCGGGATCTCCCTCCTCGGCGGTCTGCTGTTCCTGGCCGGGGCGTTCGCCGCCGGCCGGGCGGTCGTCGGCGACCGGCCGATGAGCCCCGGCTACGTGACCCCGCCGGAGGCGGAGATCCCGATGCTGCTCGCCTCCGGCCTGTCGGTGGCCGTGGTGGCGCTCGTCGGCCTGGGCCTGGGGGCGGTCCTGCGATCGGCCGCCGGGGCGATCGTCACCGTCAGCGCGCTGCTGTTCGTGCTCCCCGTGGTGGCGGGCCTGCTGCCCGCCCCGTGGGGCGGGCGGGCCGGCTCGGTGCTGCTGCCCGGCCTCGCAGGGCAGCTCGTGGACCACCCGTCCGCCGTGGGGGACCTCCCGCCGCTCGGGGCGCTGGCGGTGCTGGCGGCGTACGTGGTCGCCGCCCTGGGCGCGGGCGCCGCCGTGCTGGCCCGCAGGGACGCCTGACCCGCGGGCCGGACCGTCGCCCTGTGCGGTCGGTCAGCGTCGACGGCCGACCTGACCGGCGCTCATGCCTACTCCGCCCCTGAGGCGTCGATCCTTGCGGAAGGCCCGGCACGCCTGGACGAGCCGCCTCTGCCGGTCCGGGGTCAGCCGGCCGGGCACGTGGACCGCCCCGGGCGCGACCTGCAGCCGCGGCCGGGGGGACAGCCCGGTCATCGGGGGGCCCCGTCGTGGTGCGGGCCGTCTGGGTCGGAGTCCTCGGCGCCGTGCGGACGGCCGCCCCGGCCGGGCCGGTCGCCGCCACGGCGCGGACGGCTCCCCTGGCTCTCGCCGGGGTGCGGGTAGTAGGTGATCAGGCCGCGGCCGATCCGCCAGGTGCTGCCGTCCGCCGCCACCCCGCGCATGTCCTCCAGCGTGGCCGGCCCGGCCAGCTCCACGACCCGCACGTCGCCCAGGCAGGCGAAGGCGTAGGTGCGCCCCGGCTGCCAGCCGGTGCTGTGCCGCAGCCGGCGGCTCATCTGCGCCCATCCCAGCGCGGCGCCGGCCACCACCCACGCGTCGGGATCGCCGGCGGCGAACCGCCGCGCCGGGCGCAGCCAGGACGCGGCCTCCTCGGGCCAGTCGACGACCGCCGGAACGGTCCCGCCCACGGCCTCCCAGCTCCGGACGAACGCCTGGGCCGCGGCCCGGGAGGCGGCGTCGCGGCCGTGGCCGACGGTGACCGTCTCGATCCGCGGCCGGGCCGCCCTCAGCTGCTCCACCAGCGCCGCCACCTCGGCGGCGGTGTGCCCGGCCGGCTGCGCCGCAGCCGCCGCCCGCGCGGCGGGGAGGGGGCGGACCAGCGGTGAACGCGGCCGGGTGACTCTTCCGGTGCTCGCGATGATGGTCATGTCGTGTGCTCCCTGTAGGGGCGCCTGCCGGCGCCCGGCAACGTGTGGGACCGGGCCTGTCACGGCCCGGCGGGCCGCACGGTGACCGTCCCCCTTCATGCGGCGTCGTGGAAGACCAGGCCCAAGGTGTGACGGGTGCCCGAGCGGATGGTGCTGACCCCGTGGCGGACCGGGGCGGCCGACCAGCCGCGCGCCGACTCCACCGGGCGGTCACGGGTGGTGAAGACCAGGCCGTGGCCCTGCCGCAGCAGCGTCGAGGTGCCCCGGGACTGGGCGCGGGGCCGCTGCTCGACCATCAGGAACTCCCCGCCGGTGTGGTCGACGCCGGGCTCGTCCAGGCCGATGACGACCTGCAGGGGGAAGACGAGGTCGCCGTACAGGTCGCGGTGGAGGGCGTTCCAGTCGCCCTGGCGGTAGCGCAGCAGGATCGGCGTGGGCTTGGTCTGTCCCGCCGCGTGGCACATCTCCAGCCACTCGTCCAGGCTGTCGGGCCAGGGCGCGCTCCTGCCGAGCTTGGCGGCCCAGTCGCGGGCGATGGGCAGCAGCCGCGGATAGAACGCCTGCCGCAGCCGCTGCACCAGGTCGGGGAACGGGCTGTCGAAGTAGCGGTACTGCCCGGATCCGAACCGGTAGCGGGCCATGTCGACCGTGGAGCGGAAGAGCCCGGCCTCCTCGTACAGCCCGGAGACGCTCGCGCACTCGGCGGGGGTCAGCAGCGGCGGGGTCAGGGCGCACCCGTAGGCGTTGACCTCCGCTGTCAGCGCGGGCCAGTCGATCCGGTCGACGGGGGTGGTGGTGCGGGCCCGCGGGCCCGCGATGGCGTCGGCCCGCCGGGATGCGGTGCTCATGGGGTGGCCTCCAGTGGCTGCGGGGTCTTCTCGGCGTCGGACACCGCCGGCGGGCGCCGCCGGCGGCCACGAGGCGGGTTCGGTGTGCTCCGCGCGTCGCCCCGTGCGTGGCTCCCTCTCCTCCGGAGGGATGTCTCGTCCCATGTCCGGTAAACGTCCCAGGCCGGTGAGATGTGAGGTCACGATCTCAGGCTCGTCCCGGCGCGGGAGAGCCTGTCCGGATCGCCGTCCCCGTTCCGGCGCCGCCGTACGGCCCGGCCGCAGGTCAGGGAGCCGGGGCGGCGTCCGCCCCGGCGGGGGCGCCGCCGGGCTGGGGCCCCGGATACCGGGTGGCCGGCAGGCGCACGGTGCGCAGGAACGCCGGCAGCAGCCACGGCCGGCGCCCCCAGACGGCCACCTTGCCGGTCAGCGCGGCCCGCGCCCGGCTGACCCGGCCGAACAGCATCAGGTTGAGCGTCACCGGATCGAAGGACAGCCGTACGTCGGCGCCGCGGCCCGGTCCCCCGACCGAGACCCGGCCTTCGTGCAGCACCAGCGTCACGGGAGTGGTGTGCCTGGAGCGGAACTCGACCGCGATGCGGCGCTCCCGCGGTGGCTCGTCCGTCTCCAGCAGCCGCCCGACGTCGTGACGCACCATCCCGATGACGAACAGCTCGAAGAACAGCGCGGCGTCCCGCGCCGGTATCACCCAGCGCGCCCCGACGGCCCGGGCGATGTCGCGCCCGTGGATCAGCAGCTCGTTGAGCAGGTGGGCGAGCACTCCGGCGACGGGGACCCGCGAGCCGCCCAGCCAGGTCACCGGCTCCGCGGGGTCGAGGCCGTCGCTGACCCGCAGCAGGTGGTCGATGTCGGTGCGCAGCCGGTGGGCGAGCAGCCGCGGGTCCCGCTCGGTGAAGCTACGCAGGGTCAGGTCGTTGAGCTCGCCGACGGTGTCCACGGTGGTGGCCAGGAGCCGGTCCTCGACGGCGAAGGCCGGCAGGGGGACGGCGCCGGGCCGGACGACGGAGACGTACATCGAGGCGATGGCGGCCACGTGGGCGGCGGTGTCGGCCACCGACCAGTCGGCGGTCGCCCGGGCCCGGGGCTCGCGCGTGGTGGCCACCATTTCGGCGAACCGGTCGCCGGTCTGTCTGACGGCGGCGCGTGTCGCCTTCCACTGGTCGTGCGTGATGGGTGCGGTCACGCTCTTCCCCTCCTCCGGGGAGCCTCTCGCGGCAGCCGCCCGGCACGGGTCCCGGGGCGCGGCCGGCCCCTCGATCGCGCTCGCGACCACGTCGTCAGGGGCAGGGACACCGCCACGCTAACACCCGGCCGGTGCGGCACGGTTATCCCGTCGTGCGCTGCCGCGAGCGGACGGCAGGCGCGCTCCCCACTGACAGTAGATGTCAGTGGGGAGCGCCTAAGGTCCGGACCATGGCTTTCATCGAGAAGAACCTGCGCTCCCTCGCCCCCGTCACGCTCGGCGGCAGGCCGTACAAGCGCTACCACGTCGACCGCGAGGGGCACGAGATCGAGCCGGAGGTGGAGAAGGCCGCCTACGCGTACGCGCCGCGGCTCGTGCCCGCGCTCGCCGACGACTCGCCCGCCGGGTGGACCGTGCTGCACAGGGGCGGCGACAGCGGGGCCTACCTGCTGGTCTACACGTGGGTGTGGGACAACGTGATCGAGATCCACACCGCGGCCGCGGGGCAGCCCGCGATCGGCTGCCCCGACGAGGACCCGGCGAACTTCGTGACGCTGGAGCGACCGTGGGTCGGCTGCGTCTGGGAACTGCCGCCGCTGGAGCACGAGCGCGGCGCGTTCGTCCGCCACATGCTGGCGCCCGACGTCGCCGACCTCGACGCCTACCTCGCCGACGTACGGCCGGCGGGACCCGTGGGGCTCTGAACAGCCCCGCGTGTGGGCCGGGACGCCGTCAACGGCGGTCCGGGCGGACCGTCTGGACCGCGAACCAGATACCGGCCGCGGCGCACGCCGGCGCCGGGAGCAGGAGCGCGGCCGCCGACGCGATCGTGGCGTCCTGGCCGGCGAGAGCGCCCATGGCCGCGACCCCGATCGCGGCACCGGCCTGGCGGACGGCGTTGAGCAGCCCTCCGGCGGCTCCGGCCGTTCCTTCCGGCGCGGCGCCGATGACGGCGGAGACCAGGGCGGGCAGCACGAGTGACACACCGAGGCCGGTGAGCAGCAGGCCAAGGGCCAGCCACCGGTAACCGGCGCCCGCCCAAGCCGCCCCACCGAGCGCGACGGCGCCGGCGGTGAGCAGCGCCGTCCCCGCCAGGATGGGCGGCCGTGGGCCGAAACGCGCCACGATCCGGCCGGTCACCGGCGGGCCGAACACGAACGGCAGGGTGAGCGGCAAGAACGCCAGGCCGGTGGCGAGCGCGCCGAAGTGCCGCTCCTGCTGGAACAGCAGCGGCAGCACGAACAGGTTCCCGCTGAGGACGGAGTTCGCCGCCGCGCCGACGGCGAGTCCGGCCCGCACGCCCGCACTGCGCAGGAGCTCCCGGTTGAGCACGGGGGCCGTGCTGCGCCGTTCCAGGGCCGCGAACAGGGCCGCCCCGAGCATGGCGGCCGCCGCCGACCCGGCCGCGTGCGCCCAGGAACGCGCGCCGGCGGCGACGAGCGCGTCGGTCGACAGCGCCAGGACCGCGCAGACCGCCAGCTGCGCCGTCCAATCGATGCGGCGCTCGCCGCGCGGGCAGCGGACCGTCCGCCCGGCCGTCAGCGTCAGCACCAGCACGGTGATCGGCACGTTGATCAGGAAGATCGCCCGCCAGCCCGCCAGCTCGACCAGGAGGCCGCCGGCGATCGGACCCGCGGCCACCGCGCTGCCGCTGACGGCCGCCCAGGCCGCCACCGCGCGGGTGCGCTCGGCCGGGCCGGGGTAGAGCCGGGCGATCATCGCCATCGAGGCGGGCACGCAGGCCGCCGCGGCGGCGCCGAGCACCACCCGCAGCATGATCAGCGGCCCCAGCGCCGGAGCGAGGGCCGACAGCAGCGAACCGAGGCCGAACACCGTGACACCGAGGCGGAAGACCCGGTGCGCGCCGTATCGGTCGGCGACGGCGCCGGCGGACAGGAGCAACGCGCCGAACACCACCGTGTAGCCCGTGGTCGCCCACTGCAGACCGGTGACCGAGGCGTGCAGCGAGGCGGCGAGATCCGGTTCGGCGACCGAGAGCACAGTCATGTCCAGCAGCACCATGAAGTAGCCAAGGGAGATGCCCGACAGCGCGGACCCCCGGCGGGCGGCCGGCGCAGGCCCCTGAACATGCCTGTCCCGCGCAGAGGGGTGAAAAGTGGTCATGGCCTCCACTGTCCGGATGCGGCCCCGCCGCCTCCACCGGCGCGGCCGCACGCTCCGTTCGGAAATTCCGAACGCCCGCCGGGAGTTGAGGGGATCATGGAGCTTCGCCAACTGAGGACCTTCGAGGCGGTGGCACGTCACAGGACGGTGACCGACGCCGCCGTCGCGCTGGAGATGGCGCCCTCCAGCGTCTCCCAGCAGATCCGCACCCTGGAGAACTCACTGGGTGTGACGCTGTTCGAGCGGACGGCCAGGGGGATGAGCCTGACCGGTCCGGGCGAGCGGCTGCTGGGCTGGGCCCGCCGTCTGCTGGACCAGGCCGAGCGGGCGCGCCGCGAGGTGACCGGACAGCCGGTGGAGCTGCGGCTGGGCGCGCTGGAGACCATCGCCGCCACCCAGGTGCCGCGGGTGCTGGCCAGGCTCGCCGGACGCCGGCCCGACCTGCGCCTCCAGGTCCGTCCGAGTGCGAGCCGTGACGACCTGCTGGCCGACGTGGCCGCCGGACGGCTGGAAGCCGCACTGCTGCTGGACCTCGGCGACGCGCTGGGAGATCTCGGGTTCCCCTCACCGCCCGCGCCGCTGACCTTCCTCGACGTCGGGACGGTGCCGCTCGTGCTGGTCGCGGCGCCCGGCCACCGGCTGGCCGGGCGTCCGCGCGTGCTCCCCGGCGACCTGGCCGGTGAACGGCTGCTGGTCAACGTGCCGAACTGTTCCTTCCTGATGGCCGCCGACAAGGCCATCGGACCGGTTCCGGAACGGGTGCGGGCCGGTGGGGTCCCGGTGATGCGCGCCTGGGCCGAACAGGGCCTGGGCGTCTCGCTCCTTCCCCGGTTCGCGGTGTCGGCCGCGCTTGAGGCCGGCACGCTCACCGAGCTCGCCTTCCTCGCCCCGGAGCTGAGCCTGCGGCTCGTCTGGCGAGGCGACAGGGAGGACCTTCCCGGACTGCGCGAGGTCCTGTACGCCGCCAGCGCCTGAGCCGGAGGCCGGGGCCACCCGCCGGGGCCCGCCCGGCGGCACCGCGACCACGGCCCCGGCGGCCCTCACGCGTCGCCGGGATCCCGCGGCGGCCCTCACGCGTCGCCGGGATCCCGCGGCGGCACCGCGCCGGGCTCGGGGCACTCGCGCTCCGGCCGGCGCGTTGCCCCCGGTGAAGGGTCCCCGCGCGGGGCCGGCCGCCTACGGTCGGTTAACGTTGCGGACAAATAGCCTTAACCACTTCCGGAGCCGCTGAAGGACCGAGAGAAGGATCAGGTGATGGTGTCCGTGTCGTCGGACTCCGGCAGCCGCAGAGCCCGTCGATCACAGGGCAGGGACCCGCGATGAGCATCGCGCTCGGCCTGCTGGCCGTCTTCCTGCTGACCCTGGCCACCGGCTACTTCGTGGCCCAGGAGTTCGCCTACGTCACCGCCGACCGGCTGTCGCTGTCGCAGCGGGCGGCCGGAGGAGACCGGAAGGCCGCCCGTGCCGTCAAGGTGATGGAACGGCTGTCGTTCATGCTCTCGGGCGCCCAGCTCGGCATCACCGTCACCACCCTGGTCGTCGGCTTCATCGCCAAGCCCGCGCTGGCCGAACTGATCGCTCCCGGTCTCGGCGCGGCCGGCGTGCCCGAGGGCGCGACCGGCGGCATCGCCCTCGGGCTGGGCTTCGGCATCGCCACCGTCGTCCAGATGGTGCTGGGCGAGCTCGCTCCCAAGAACCTGGCCCTGGCCAGGCCCGAGCCGCTGGCCCGCGCGCTGGCCTCCTCCACGCTGGTCTACCTGACGATCGCCGGGCCGATCGTCAAGCTGTTCGACACGGCGGCCGACAGGCTGCTGCGCGCGGTCGGCATCGAGCCGGTGGAGGAGCTGCACCACGGCGCCACCCTGGAGGAGCTCGGGCACATCATCGGTGAGTCCGAGGCGTACGGGCACCTGCCCGGCGACCAGGCCGACCTGCTGGAGCGGGCGCTGGCCTTCTCCGACCACACCGCAGAGGAGGTCATGGTCCCCCGGGTGGAGGTCGTCACCGTCGCCGGCTCGGCGCGGATTCCCGAGCTGGACGAGCTCATCGCCCGGCACGGGCATACCCACTATCCCGTTCTGGGCGACGGTCTGGACGACGTGATCGGCATCGTGAGCCTGCGCGAGCTGGTCACCGTCCCCCTCGACAAGGCGGCCGGCACCAAGGTCGCCGATGTCGCACGCGAGGTGCTGGTGGTGCCGTTCTCGGCCTCGCTGCCCGACCTGGTCCTCCAGATGCACGCCCGCGGCGAGGAGGTCGCCTGCGTGGTCGACGAGCACGGCGGCCTGGCCGGGCTGGCCACCTGGGAGGACGTCGCCGAGGAGCTCGTCGGTGAGATCGCCGACGAGAACGATCTCGACATTCCCACGGCGGTCCGGAAGGACGGCGGCTGGGAGATCGACGCGGCCCTGCGCGTCGACGAGGTCGCCCTGGCCACCGGCCTGGAGCTCCCCGACGAGGACGACTACGACACCGTCGGCGGGCTGGTCCTGCAGCGCCTGGGCCGCTTCGCCGTCCCCGGTGACGTCGTCACCGTCGAACTCGTACCGGACATGGCCGAGCACGCGCCCACCCACGTCGAGATCGAGGTGCTGACCCTGGACCGGCACGTGCCGGAGCGGGTGGGGCTGCGTCCCGTCCGTCGCGCCGAGGAGACCGGAGAGAGCGAGGGGGAGAAGTGAACCTGCCTACCGGCCTGATCCTCACCCTGCTCCTCCTGGCCGGCAACGGCTTCTTCGTCGCCTCCGAGTTCGCGCTGGTCGCGGCCAAGCGGCACCGGCTGGAGAAGGCGGCGGCCCAGGGCGACCGCGCCGCCGCGGCAGCCGTGAAGGGCATCCGCGAGCTGTCGTTGATGCTCGCCGGCGCCCAGCTCGGCATCACCTTGTGCTCGCTCGGCCTGGGTGTGGTCTCCGAGCCGCTCATCGCCGGCACTCTGGCCCCGCTGTTCGACAGCCTCGGCCTGCCCCGGGCCGCCGCTCACGCGGTCGCCTTCGTCATCGCGCTGGGCATCGTGACGTTCCTGCACATGGTGGTCGGAGAGATGGCGCCCAAGTCGTGGGCAATCGCCCATCCAGAGCGCTCGGCCACGATCCTGGCCCTGCCGTTCCGCGCCTTCACCGTGGCCGTCCGGCCGGTCCTGACCGCGCTCAACGGCGCCAGCAACCTGCTGCTGCGCATGGTCCGCGTGCGGCCCGGCGACGGGACGGCCGCACCGCGGACCCCCGAGCAGCTGCAGCACCTGGTGGAGGAGTCGCGCCGGCTGGGCCTCATCGACACCGACGAGCACGTCGTGCTCTCCCAGGCGCTGGACGCGCCGAACGCCGAGATCGCCTCGCTGGCCGTTCCGGTGACCGCCATCGTCGGCGTTCCCGCCGGAGCCCCGCCCCAGGACGTGATCGACACCTCCGCGCGGAGCCGCCGCACGCGCCTGGTGGTGTGGGACGGTGACCGCCCGGCCGGTGTGATCCACGTCCGGGACGCCTACCTCGCCCGCAGACGTGGCTCGCGGGTCCGGGCCGGCGATCTCGCCTACCGCCTTCCCGCGCTCTCGTCGAAGACCTCGATCTCCGACGCGGTCGGCGCGCTGCGCGCCGCCCACAGCCAGCTGGCGCTCGTCCACGCGGCGGACGGGACCCTGAAGGGGATGGTCAGCCTGGACGACCTGTTGACCACGCTGCTCATCCCGGCGTAGGCGCACGCCGTACGGGGACGCGCGCCGGCGGTGTCACTTCACCGGCAGCCAGACATCGCCCGTCCCCGTGCTCCGGGACAGATGCACCTTCCAGCACCCGGCTTTCGAGAAGACGAGCCCGGTCCCCCATTCGTCACCAGGCCGCTTCCAGCTCGACCCACTGTGTTCCTCCGGCCCGAAGGTGAACTCCGCCGCGGTCCCGTCCGGGTGCGTGGCGGAGACCCGGAGGGGCCCACTGCCGGTCATCCGCCAGACGATCTTGACTGCCTTCCCGGAGGGGAGCGGCAGGGGCGTGAACAGCAGGCCCCACAGCTCCGCGTCCCGGGCCACTCCCCGTACTTCCGGCAGCGACCCCACCCTTCCCGGGGAGGCGCCGGCGGAAGCGCACGCGGACGCGTCGCTCGCGGCGCCGGAACCAGCCGTCGTGGCGTCCGCCGAGGGCCGGGGTGTCTCAGGGGCGCCCGCCGTGCCCGCCCGGGGCGGGGAGGCGCTGCAACCAGCCATCGAGATGATCATCAGGGTCGCTGTCAACCGCCGCATTCCGTCTCCTTGTCGTCCCCTCTCCTACCTCTCCTGGCCGGTGGAGGTTCCCGGAACGCGTGCGGCCGGGCCGTCCCGGCGGATGGCGCCGGCCGGCGCCACGCCCCTGACGGCGGGCGTTGTCCGACCCGCGATCGCCGACGCGGCCCGGAGGTCACTGCTCCGGGCCGCGCGTGTTCAGCCTGTTACCTGGTCAGGACCATCAGCGTGAAAAAGCCTGTGTACTCGCAGTAGTACGACAGGTACGTCCCGTTCCGCCGCAGTTCCTCGCCCTTCGCCTTGCACTTCGCCTCGGTCGAGTAGTCGCCGTACTTGATCCAGGTGTACGCGGGGGCGACCGAGACACTCGACGTGCCGGCGCCGGTGGTCGCGGCGCCGGCGGGCGTCGCCAGCACGGATCCCGCGGCTGCCAGGGCGACGGCCGCGAACGACGTCGCGGCCAGCTTGGTGATCTTGGTGGACATGAGCCATCCCTTCAGGGGTGGGGGGTCGGCCGTTCTGGGCGGGGTGATGTGCGGCCCCCGCCAGAACCATGATCATAATCACGCCGGCGGTGGAGGAGGAGGGTTTTGAGCGCGACTGTTTCATCAGTTTTGGGCGGACGGTTCTCGGCGCGGTCGCCTGTGGCGCGTTCACCGCACGTCCGGTGGCCGCCGGGGTGGCCGCGCGCCCGTTCAGCCGGCGTCGGCGAGGCGCGCGGGCTGTAGCCGCCCTATCAGCTCCTGCATCCGGGCCACGCCCTCCGGGCGCACGGAGTAACAGATCTGCGTGCCGCGACGGCGGGTGCTGACCAGCTCGGCCTCGCGCAGCACCCTCAGGTGCTGGCTGATCGTCGGCTGGGTGACGCCGAACATCTCGGTGAAGTCGCAGGCGCACGTCTCGGGTGCCGCGACCAGGGCGCGCATGATGCCCAGCCGCACGGGATGCCCGAGTGCCCGCAGCATCGCCACATCCAACCGGTCCTCGAACATGTCGGCACTCTATCAAGCCTCCTCTATATAGAGGGTTGTCTATATAGAGGAGGGCGGAGAGGCGCGACCGGTGACGGCGGCATCCTGTCCTCGCGACACCGGGAGGCGGTCGGGCGCCGCAATTGTCGGACCGCTCCGCTAGGTTGCCGCCATGACAGACTTCGTACTAGTCGCGGGCGCGTGGCTCGGATCGTGGGCATGGGACGAGGTGGTGCCGGAGCTGCGCGCGGCCGGCCACGGCGCCCACCCGGTGACGCTGTCCGGCCTCGCCGACAGGCAGGGCGTGCCGGCCGGGCAGCAGACCCATGTCCAGGACATCGTCGACGAGGTCGAACGCCGCGATCTGCGCGACGTCGTCCTGGTCGGGCACAGCTACTCGGGCATCCCGGTCGGTCAGGCCGCCGAGCGGATCGGCGACCGGTTGACCCGGGTGGTCTTCGTCGACTCCAACGTCCCGGCCGACGGCGAGTCGTTCCTGTCCGGCTGGTCGGACGGCCGGGCGGCGGTGGAGGCCTCGATCGCCGGAAACAAGGGCTTCTGGGCGCCGTTGACCGCGGCCGACTACGACGGCCAGGGTCTCACCGGAGAGCAGATCGCCCGGATCGTGGACGGCTCGACGCCGCATCCGGGTGCCACGCTGACCGAGCCGGCCGTGCTGGCCCGGCCGCTCGGCGAGCTCCCGGCGACATACATCAAATGCCTGCTCGACGGCGACAAGCCGAGCCGCGACGTGGCCGAGCTGCTGACCGGCGAGCGCTGGCGGCTGGTCGAGATGGACACCGGCCACTGGCCGATGTTCTCCCGGCCGCGCGAGCTGGCGCGGATCCTGCTCGACGCGGCCACCCCGTGAGCGTTCCCGCCGGCGCTGGGCGTGTGCGCGCCTCCACGCCGCACCCGCCGCGCCGTGCGGGCCGCCCCCGCCCGGGCCGCGCCCCCACGCGCCCCGGCCTGAACCACTCCTGAAGCCCGGGCCGGCGGGCCCGGCGTCGGGCGCCGTGATCCCGTCGGGGGAGCCGAGGTCGCCTCCGGCGACGGCCCTGACCCCGGCCCCGGGGACGGCGCCGGCGGTGCCGACGGTCCGGCGTTGTGCGCCGGATGTCCGTCTCCGTCTGGCTGGAAGGGCATCCGACGCCGTGACTTCATTACTTTCCGTTGTACTCATGTGACCTTCTGTGTTAACCCTTGTCGGGTCGTGCAGTCGGGGTGTGCGCACTGGTCTGCGGAGGCGAGGAGACACGATGACGTCTGATCCCCAGTGGCCCGGGACGGACCCTCTCCAGCAGCTCCACGCCGCGGCGGCCGAGCTGGCCCGGACGGCGGAGGAGATCAGGGAGATCTGCGCGCGCACGACGGCCACGCTGACCGCCGCCGCCACCCGTTCCCCGGGATTCCCCTCCGGGATCCACTGGAGCCTGCTGCGCGCGCTGACCAACCGCGGCGGGCTCGGCTACGCCTTCGAGGGTGGGCGGTTCGGCGGCCCGGCCGCCCGCCTGGGCGCGCTGGCGGGGCGGAGCAGCCTCGCCACGCTGGTCGCCGTCACCTCCCTCCGGCTGCGGATCGCCGGCGTCCTGCACCAGCACCCGGAGCTGGCCGCCGACCCCGTCATGCGGCGGCTGCTCGAGGCGGTCGGCGCCGACCGCGACACCGAGGCGGTCCGGGCCATCCGGGCCCTGTTCAGGGAGAACCGGGCCCTGTTCAGGGAGAAGCGGACCGTGCGGGCGGTCGGCGACATCGCGCCGCTCTTCGGCGAGGTGCTCGCGATGCGGGCGCTGTTCGACGACAACCCCTTCAACGACCAGGGCGGCCGGCCGGCGGCGACGGACCGGGGACCGGCCGCCGAGCCCCTGCCCGGCCTCCCGGGCAGGGCGACCCGGAGACGGGACGGCGGCGAGGGCGCCGCCGGAACGGTCTCCGCCCCGCGCGGACCCAGATGGCTGCTCCTGCTGGCCGGGCTCGCCGGGCTGGTGATCGCCGCCGCATGTCTCCGGCGCGCCCGCCGGGCTCCGCGCGGGTGACGGGGATGGCCGTGACCCCCGGATACGGGGCGCTCGCCGAGCAGCTCGCCGCCGACGCCGCGCGGCTGGCCGACCACGCGGTCAGGCTGAGCGATCTCGCCGCACGCGTCCGCGGCAACCCGATCGTGTCCGGGTGGTTCGGCGAGCTGATCGACGGCCAGATCGCCCGCTGCGCCGCCGCCTCGGCCGATCTCACCCGGGCCGCCGTGGCCACCCGCGAGCGCGCCGCCAGGGAGCGGGACCGCACAGCCGGGGAGGACGACACCCCGCGGCCCGCCGTCCCCCCCGAACCGCGGCCGCCCGGATGAGGGCGAGCCGGCCGGATCCCGATGAGACCGCTTCGAGAGGAGACTCCATGCCCACCGATCCGCACCGCTCCCAGCCGCCCGCCGATCCACGGCGCCCCGAGACGCCCACCGGTCCGCACCTGTCCGGGCCCGACCACGCATCCCTCAGGCCGGGCCATCGGCGGGTCCCCCCGCAGGTGGTCAGAACGGTGCGGGAGGGCCTGCCCGCCCGCCAGGACACGCCGAAGCGGGTCCTGGTCATCGGCGCCGGCATGGCGGGCCTGGTCGCGGCCTACGAGCTGATGCGCCAGGGACACGACCCCGTCGTGCTGGAGGCGCAGCAGCGCGTCGGCGGGCGTGTCCACACCCTGCGCGGCTTCGCGGAGGGGCTGTACGCCGAGGCCGGGGCCATGCGCATCCCCCGGGTCCACGACCTGACGCTGGCCTACTGCCGCGAGTTCGGGCTCGGCCTGCGCCCCTTCGTCATGGGCAACCCCAAGACTCTCGCCTTCATCCAGGGCAGGCGCATGACGATGAAGGACCTCAACGCCGATCCCGGCCTGGTGGACTTCGAGCTGGCCGAGCACGAGCGCGGCAGGACCTACGAGGAGCTGTGGGAGGCGGCCACCGCGGAGGTCCGGGAGCGCTACTCGAGCGAGGGGGACGCCGCGCTCGACCGTCTCTGCGCCGACTACGACCACCACTCGATCCGCAGCTTCCTGCGCGAGCGGGGCTTCTCCCCGGGAGCCGTCGAGCTGTACGGGATCATGAGCTTCCGCGAGTCGAACCTCAACGCCGCGGTCATCGAGCAGTTCCGGGAGATCATCGGCCGGGCGTTCGAGGACATGCAGGAGATCGTCGGAGGGGCCGACCGGCTGCCGGCCGCCTTCTACGAGCGGCTCAAGGACCGCGTGCGCTTCGGCCACGAGGTGCACGCGATCGAGCAGGACGACCACTCGGTGACCCTGCACGTCAGGACCGCCGCCGGCCGTACCGCCGTGACGGGTGACTACGCCGTGTGCACCATGCCCTTCTCCGTGCTCCGTGACATCGAGATACGGCCGGCCTTCACCCGGCGCAAGCAGCGGGCGATCAGGGAGCTCAACTACAACGCCTCGACCAAGATCCTGTTTCAGGTGCGCGAGCGGTTCTGGGAGCGCACCGACGGGATCGTCGGCGGGACCACCGTGACGGACCTGCCCGTCCGCCGGATCTGCTACCCCTCCCACTCCGACCCGGACGAGCGCAGGGGCGTCCTGCTCGCCAGCTACACCTGGGGCCAGGACGCGCTGCGCTGGGGCGCGATGAGCAGGGAGAAGCGGATCCAGCAGGCCGTGGAGGACGTCGCGAAGGTCCATCCGGAGATCGTCGACGTCTTCGAGTTCGGGGTGAGCCACGCCTGGTACGAGGATCCCTTCGCGGCCGGTGCCTTCGCCCTCTTCGAGCCGCACCAGCAGTCCACCCTGCACGAGGCGATCATCCAGCCGGAGGGGCGCGTCCACTTCGCCGGCGAGCACTGCTCGCTCTGGCACGCCTGGATCGAGGGCGCGCTGGAGTCGGGGCTCCGCGCCGCCGCCGCCGTCCACGCGGGTCCTTCCTGAACGTTCTCCCGGGGCGGTGGAATCGATCACTTGGGCATGATGTTCGATTGACCAATAGGCACACCGCCGATCGTGGAGGTCCACGTGGGAAAGCTGAACGATGACGCCAAGCAACTGCTCGGCCAGCCGATTCACGGCTGGGCGACGACCGTCCGCCCGGACGGCTCGCTGCACAGCACGGTCGTCTGGGTGGACGTCGACGGAGACGACGTCATCTTCAACACGGCCGTCGGCCGCGCCAAGGAGCGACACCTGCGCGACAACCCGCAGGTGTCGGTGAGCGTCCTGGACCCCAAGGACGCCTTCCACCTGGTCAGCGTCTCGGGCACCGCGGAGCTGGAGCTGGAGGGGGCCGACGAGGTCATCGACGGCCTGGCCGGCAAATATCTCGGGGTGGACAGCTACCCCTACCGGCAGCCGGGTGAGCAGCGCATCACGGTGCGGGTGAAGCCGGACCAGGTGATCTACAGCCCGGGCGGCTGAGCGGCGTCCTCCGGCGGGCCCGCCTCCCGGCTACCATGTCGCCCGGTACCAGGACATCGGAAGGACCGGGTGTTGAAGGATCTAGGAGACGGGTTCCGCGCCTTCTGGCGGGAGCGTCACCTGTGCACGCTGACCACGGTGCGGGCCGACGGCACGCCACACGTCGTCCCCGTGGGGGCGACGCTGGACGTCGACTCCGGGATCGCCAGGGTGATCACCTCCGGTGGCTCGCACAAGGTCCGCCACGTGCGCGCCGCCGGCGGCGAGGGTGCGGCGGTCGCGCTCTGCCAGGTGGACGGGCGACGCTGGTCGACCCTGGAGGGACGTGCGGTGATCCGTGAGGACCCCGAGTCGGTCGCCGACGCCGAGCGCCGTTACGCCGAGCGTTACCGGCAGCCCCGCGAGAACCCGGCCCGGGTCGTGATCGAGATCCGCGTCACCCGGGTGCTGGGCAATGTCTGATCTCGTCACGGTCGTCGGCATCGGGGCGGACGGCTGGGCGGGCCTGTCCCCGGCGGCGCGGCACGAGCTGCACGCCGCGCAGGTGCTGATGGGCAGCGCCCGGCAGCTCGCGCTGGTCCCCGAGCCGACCGCCGAGCGCGTCGCCTGGCCCTCGCCGCTGCTCCCGGCCCTGCCCGCGCTGATCGCCTCCCACCAGGGGCGCCGGGTGTGCGTGCTGGCCAGCGGCGACCCCATGTTCCACGGCATCGGCACGACGCTGGTCCGGCTGCTCGGCACCGACCGGGTCAGGGTGCTGCCGCACCCGTCGTCGGTCTCGCTGGCCTGCGCCAGGCTCGGCTGGGCCGTCGATCAGGTCGAGGTGGTCAGCGTGGTGGCGCGGCCGGTCGAGTCGGTGCACACCGCGTTCCACGAGGGCCGCCGGGTGCTGGTCCTCAGCTCCGACGGCCGCACCCCGGCCCGGGTCGCCGCGCTGCTGGCCGCACGCGGATACGGCGGGAGCCCGATGACCGTCCTGGAGCGGCTCGGCGCCGCCGAGGAACGCGTGATCTCCGGTACGGCGGGCGGCTGGTCCCTGCCGGCGGCCCACGACCTCAACGTCGTGGCCGTGGAGTGCCGTGCCGACGCCGGGACCGTGCCGCTGCCCTGCGTCCCGGGTCTGCCGGACGGGGCGTTCGAGCACGACGGTCAGCTCACCAAGAGCGAGGTGCGCGCGGTGACCCTGTCCCGGCTCGCGCCCGTCCCCGGCGAACTGCTGTGGGACGTCGGCGCGGGGGCGGGCAGCATCGCGATCGAGTGGATGCGCGGCCACCCGGCCAACCGGGCGGTGGCGGTGGAGAGCAACCCCGAGCGGGCCGCGCGGATCTCCCGCAACGCCGCGGGGCTGGGCGTGCCCGGCCTGAGCGTGGTGGCCGGGACGGCTCCGGCGGCGCTCGCCGGCCTGGAGCCGCCCGACGCCGTCTTCATCGGCGGCGGGGTGACCGTCCCCGGGGTGGTGGAGGGCTGCTGGGAGGCGCTGCGGCCCGGTGGCAGGCTGGTCGCCAACGCGGTGACCGTGGAGTCCGAGGCGGTTCTGGCCTCCTGGTACGGCGAGCTCGGCGGCGACCTGGTCCGGCTGGCCGTCAGCAGGGCCGCGCCGGTGGGCGGGTTCACGGGCTGGCGCCCCATGATGCCGGTGACGATCTGGACGGCGGTCAGGCCGGCCGCCGTGGACGCCGGGCGGTGACGCCGGATGGCACGGCGGCGCGGTGGGGACGGAGCGTGGCCGAGATGGCCGGTGACGCGGTGGGGCGCGATGGGACGGAGCGTGGCCAGGTGGCAGGCGGCATGATGACATGTGACGGGCGCTCGCGCGTCCCGGTGGAGGATGAGCGATGACGGTGCGGTTCATCGGGGCGGGCCCCGGCGCCGCCGACCTGATCACCCTGCGGGGACAGCGGGCGGTCGCGTCCTCGCCGGTGTGCCTGTACGCGGGGTCCCTGGTCCCGGCCGAGCTGCTGGAGTGGTGCCCGCAGGGGGCGCGGCTCGTGGACACCGCCAAGATGGCGCTGGAGGAGATCGTGGCGGAGATGCTCGCCGCCCACGGGGCCGGTCACGACGTGGCCCGCCTGCACTCCGGCGACCCGTCGGTGTTCAGCGCGATGGCCGAGCAGATGCGGCGGCTGGACGCGGCCGGGGTGCCCTACGAGGTGGTCCCCGGCGTGCCCGCGTTCGCCGCGGCCGCCGCGTCGCTGAAGCGGGAGCTCACCGTGCCCGGGGTGGGCCAGACGGTGGTGCTGACCCGGACCTCGGCGCGGGCCACCCCCATGCCCGAGGGGGAGGACCTGGACACGCTCGGCCGCAGCCGGGCCACGATGGTTCTCCACCTGGCCGTGCAGCGCGTCGAGGCGGTCGCCGGGGAGCTGATCCCCAACTACGGCGCCGACTGCCCGGTGGCCGTGGTGGCCCGGGCCAGCCGGCACGACGAGGTGATCCTGCGCGGAACCCTGGCCGACATCGCCGACCGGGTCCGCGCCGCGGGGGTCGTCCGCACCGCGGTGATCGTGGTCGGCCGCGTGCTGACCGCCTCGGAGTTCCCCGACAGCCACCTCTACTCGGCGGCCCGCTGCCGTGACTGACCCCGGCGCGGCCGGATCAGCCGGCGCGGCCGACGATCACGCCGGCGCGGTCGATGACGACCACGTCCACCGTCACCGGTGCCTCGCGCAGCACGCCGGCGGCTGTCAGCCGGGCGCGCTCGGCCACCAGGTCGCCCAGCGGCAGGCCCGCCTCCTGGCAGAGCCGGAGCGCGTGCAGGGCCGTGTTGGCCGTCAGCACCCGCCCGGCCAGCGCCTCGTCCCCGCCCGCCGAACGGACGATCTCGGCGAGCATGCCCGGGTTGACCTGCGAGCGGCCCGAGTGGAGGTCCAGATGGCCGTCGGCGAGTTTGGAGAGCTTGCCGATGCCCCCGGCGATGGTCAGCCGGGGCACGGGATGCCTGCGCAGATACTTCAGCACGGCTCCCGCGAAGTCGCCCATGTCGAGCAGCGCGTCCTCCGGCAGCCCGTACAGCTCGGCCGCGACCCGCTCCGAGGTGCTCCCGGTGCATCCGGCGACGTGCCGGCGGCCCGCCGCCCTGGCCACGTCGACGCCGCGCCGGATGCTGTCGATCCAGGCCGAGCACGAGTACGGCACCACGATGCCGGTCGTGCCCAGGATGGACAGCCCGCCCAGGATCCCCAGCCGGGGGTTCCAGGTCTTCCTGGCCAGCTCCTCGCCGTGCTCCACCGAGATCTCCACGACCACGTCACCGCTCCCGCCGTGCCGGGCGGCCACCGCGGCGACGTGCTCGCGCATCATCCGCCGGGGCACCGGGTTGATCGCCGGTTCGCCCACCTCCAGCGGGAGCCCCGGTTTGGTGACGGTGCCGACTCCGGGTCCCGCCGCGAACACCACGCCGGTGCTGGGGGCGCCGGGCCGTACCGTCGAGGAGATCAGCGCGCCGTGCGTCACGTCGGGATCGTCACCGGCGTCCTTGACCACCGCGGCCATGGCCGCGCCGCCCACCAGCTCCTCCCTGGCCAGCGCGAACGCCGGGCGCTGCCCCTTCGGCAGCGCGATCTCCACGGGGTCGGGGAAGTCGCCGGTCAGCAGCGCGGTGTAGGCGGCGGTGGTGGCCGCGGTCGCGCACGCGCCGGTGGTCCATCCGTGGCGTAGCGGCGTGCTCACGGCCGGGGCACCGGCCGGTACGGCAGGGCGAGGCCCTGCGACGGCAGAGAGACGAGAGAAGTGATGACGTGCTGAACATCCTCGTGCTGGGCGGCACCGACGAGGCCAGGCGGCTGGCCGCCGCGCTCGCCGGACGCGCCGGGACGCATGTGGTGTCCTCCCTGGCGGGACGGGTGCGTGACCCCAGGCTGCCGGTGGGCGAGGTGCACGAGGGCGGCTTCGGCGGCCCCGGCGGGCTGGCGGCGTGGATCGGCGAGCGCCGGATCGACGTCGTCGTGGACGCCACGCACCCCTTCGCCGCCCGGATGACCGCCTCGGCGGTCGAGGCGACCGGCCGGGCCGGGGTGCCGCTGCTGACCCTGCGGCGGCCGGGCTGGCAGGCGGGCCCCGGCGACGACTGGCGCTGGGTGCCCTCGCTCGCCGCGGCCGCCGAACTGCTGCCCGAGCTGGGGGAGCGGGTGTTCCTGACCACCGGACGCCGGAGCCTGCCGGTCTTCGCCGGCCTCGACGGCCTGTGGTTCCTGGCCCGCTCGGTGGACCCGCCGGAGCCGCCCGCCCCGCGCCGCATGGAGGTGTTGCTCAGCCGCGGCCCGTTCACCGTGGAGGGCGAGCTGGCCCTCATGCGTGCCCACCGGGTGGACGTGCTGGTCACCAAGGACAGCGGCGGCGAGATGACCACGGCCAAGCTGCTGGCCGCCCGGGAGCTCGGGCTCCCGGTCGTGATCGTACGGCGGCCGCCGCCTCCCGTGGGCGTTCCCGCCGTGGAGACGGTGGAGGCGGCGCTCGCCTGGCTGGAGAGCGTGGCGGGTCACGCCGGTCACGCCGGGTAACGGCGGGGGGTGAACACCACCCGGCCGCCGTCGCCCCGCTCGGCCACCCGGGTGGTGGAGGATCCCACCAGCAGCAGGCAGCGCATGTCGACCATGGCCGGATCGAGGTCGGCGAGCGTGGTGACGGTCACGCTCTCCCCGGCCCCGCCGACGTCACGGCCGATGACCACGGGCGTCTGCGCCGCGCGGTGTTCCAGCAGCAGGTCCCGCGCGGCGGCCACCTGCCAGGTGCGGCTCCTGGACGCGGGGTTGTAGATCGCCAGGACCAGGTCGGCCTTCGCGGCGGCGGTGATCCGCCCGGCGACGACCTCCCATGGCTTGAGCAGGTCCGACAGTGACAGCACGCAGTAGTCGTGGCCGAGCGGCGCGCCCGCCCGGCTCGCCACCGCGTGCGCGGCGGTCAGGCCCGGCAGCACCCGCACCGGGACGTCCGCGTACCGGGGCTCGCAGGCCACCTCCAGCACCGCGCTGGCCATCGCGAACACCCCCGGGTCGCCCGAGGAGACCACGGCCACCCGGGATCCGGCCGCGGCCAGCTCCAGCGCGTGCGCGGCCCGCTCGGCCTCCACCCGGTTGTCCGTGGGGTGGCGGCGCTGGCGCGGGTTCGGCGGGACCCGGTCCAGGTAGGGGCCGTAGCCGACGAGCTCGTCGGCCACGGCCAGGGCGTCCTGCGCCTCCGGGGTCAGCCATGGCCGGCCGGCCGGGCCGAGGCCGACCACGACCACCTCGCCGGGGCCGCCGGCCGGGGCCGCGGGCTCCGCCCGCCGCACCGGCGCGGCCTGCGCCGCGTTGACCGGGCTCGGGATCAGCGCCAGCGAGAAGTACGGCACGCTGTCCGGGTCCACCTCGGCGAGCGGGGCCAGGCGCTGGCCGCCGGTGGTGGCGCGTTCCACGTACCAGGCCTCGTCGAGGCGGCCGGCCCGGGTCAGCGCGTCGCGCACCTTGGTGAAGGTCCGGCCGAGTTTGAGGACCGCCGCCGAGTCGGCGGCGGCCAGGCGCTCGGCGAGGACCTCGGCGGGGAGCGTCCCGGGCAGCACGGTCAGCGTCTCGTCCCGCTCGACCAGCGGCCGTCCGAGGACCGCGGCGGCGCCGCTCACGGAGGTCACACCGGGGACCACCTCGGTGACGTAGCGGTGGGACAGGCGCTTGTGCATGTGCATGTAGGAGCCATAGAAGAGCGGGTCGCCCTCGCACAGCACCACCACGTCACGGCCGGCGTCCAGGTGGGCGGCCAGCCGCAGCGCGCAGTCGGCGTAGAAGTCGTCGATGGCGCCCTGGTAGCCGCCGGGATGGTCGGTGGTCTCCGTGGTGAGCGGATAGACCAGCGCTTCCTCGATCTGGCCCGCGCGCAGGTACGGCGCGGCCACCGAGCGGGCGATGCTCCGGCCGTGGCGGGCGCTGTGGAAGGCGATCACGTCGGCCTCGCCGAGGAGGCGGGCGGCCTTGACGGTCACCAGCTCCGGATCTCCGGGTCCGAGTCCCACACCCCAGAGCCGTCCGGTCACCATGTCGTTCATTCGTCCTCACTCGCGATCGCGTTGACCGCGGCCGCGGTCATCGCACTCCCACCCCGGCGGCCGTGCACGACCAGGTGTTCCAGACCCGCCGGATGCTCGGCGAGGGCCAGCTTCGACTCTGCGGCGCCGATGAAGCCGACCGGGATCCCGAGCACGGCGGCCGGCCGGCCGGCGCCCTCCTCGACCATCTCCAGCAGCCGGAACAGCGCGGTCGGCGCGTTCCCGACGGCGACCACGGAGCCCTCCAGCCGGTCGCGCCACAGCTCCAGCGCGGCGGCGCTGCGGGTGGTGCCCAGCCGTGCGGCGAGCTCCGGCACGCCCGGCTCGCCCAGCGTGCAGATCACCTCGTTGCCGGCGGGCAGGCGGCGGCGGGTCACCCCGGAGGCGACCATCATCGCGTCGCACAGCACCGGCGCGCCCGCGCGCAGGGCCGCGCGCGCCGAGGCCACGACGCCGGGCGACCAGCCGAGGTCGGCGACCAGGTCGACCATCCCGCAGGCGTGGATCATCCGGACCGCCACCTGGGCGACGTCCGGAGGCAGGCCGCTCAGATCCGTCTCGGCGCGGATGGTGGCGAAGGAGCGGCGGTAGATCTCCGCGCCGTCGCGGACGTAGTCGGTCACGATCCCCCTCTGGCGGCCGTCACCGCGGCCGTGGTCTCTTCGATGTCCGCACAGTTCAGGCTCCGGCCGTCGAGGTCCACGCGGTAGCCGTCGCCGGTGGCGACCACGTCCGCGACCCGCCCCCGGGGGCGACCGCAGCGCCTGTCGCAGCCCGCCCAGTGCACGGGGAGCGTACCGGTGCGCGGCCGGTCCGCCGCACGGGGGGCGACCGTCCCCGGCGTCCCGGCGGCCCCGTCCCCGGCGGGCACGGTGGCGTGGGCCGCGTCGGCCTGCACGTCGGCCAGGGACTTGGCGCAGCCGGGACGGCCGGTGCAGGCCGTCACGCCGATCCACGGGGAGCCGGGGTCGGTGACCAGGCCGGCCTCCGCCAGCCGGGCGAGTGCCCGGGGGAGGTCCACGCGGGCCAGACCGGGCAGGACCACGCCCCGCCACGGCGTCAGCCGTACCCCGTCGGCGCAGGCCAGGCCGGCCAGGAGCTCCGCCTGGGCGGAGGACAGCCGGCCCAGCGGCACCGCGACGCCCAGGGCCACCCGTCCGCCGGGCTGCCGGACGGCTCCCACCGGTCCCCCCGCCACGGCCGGCGGCGGGGTCCGGAGGCGTCCGGCGGGCGGGCGGAGCCGTACCGGGCCGGCCGCTCCGGTCTCCAGGGCGGCGCGGACCCGGGCCGCGACCGGCTCGGCGCCGCCGGGCAGCTCGCCGATCCGCCAGGCGTGCACGCCCCGGGCGGCGAGCTCGGCCAGGAACGCCTCGGCCGCGGCGAGCAGGGCGGTGACCGCCGAGGTCACCGGCACGCGCAGGCCGCTGTCGGCGCCCGCGAGGACGAGGGCGGCCTCCTCCGGGCCGGTCGGCAGCATCCCGGCGTCGGGGCCGAGCCAGGCCACGTCCCCCCGGCCGTCGTCGAGGGCGAACAGGAACCGTCCCGGCAGGCCGGCCAGGCCGGGCCGGGCGCACAGCCGCAGGTCCAGCTCGGAGACCAGCGGGCCGACGTCGAGGGTCCCCTCCGCGTCGCAGCCGGTCAGCGGGGAGGCCAGGATGTTGCGGATCCGTTCGTGGGTGGGCGAGGGCAGCAGGCCGGCCTCCGCCATGCGCGCCGCGAATCCGTCCCCCTCGCCGAGCCCGCGCACCTGGACGTTCGCACGGGAGGTCAGCTCGATGACGCCGGTCCCGTGGACGGCCGCCGCGCCGGCGAGTCCGCGCAGCTGGGAGGCCGTCAGCCGGCCGCCGGGGACACGGATCCGCGCCAGGCCGCCGTCGGCCGCGGCATGCACCTGAAGCGCCCCGGGACATGCGTCGAGTCGCGATCGTCCGGAAAAGTCGCCAATGACCACGGAGAGGATGTTAAGCCAGTTTCTTGCAATGAACGGGGCTGCCGTAGTCTGATCGTTGGCGACGGCAAGGGAGGAAGCCGGTGTGAATCCGGCGCGGTCCCGCCACTGTGACCGGGGAGCGAACCCCACTCAGGCCACTGTCCGGAGACGGACGGGAAGGCCGGGGGGAGCGTCGATCCGGGAGCCAGGAGACTCCAGCCGTCGTAGCCGACGACGACCCGGGGCGAGGACCCCGAGGGAGGAAGCCCTGTGCGCTTTTCGCCGTTCCCGGGCCACCCCGTGGCCCCGCCGAGCCGTACCATGCCGCCTCCGCGGGGGTGTGGCGCGTGATCCTCCTGCTCTCGACCTCCGACACCGACCTGCTCAGCGCCCGCGCGAGCGGCGCCGGCTACCGGCTGGGCAACCCCGCCCGGCTCGCCGCGGCGGACCTGCCGCCCCTTCTCGACGGCGCCGACCTGGTGGTGGTCCGGCTGCTCGGCGGCCGCCGCGCCTGGGAGGAGGGCCTGGACGCCCTGCTCGCCGGGCCCCGGCCCGTCGTCGTGCTCGGCGGCGAGCAGGCGCCCGACGCCGAGCTGATGGAGCTGTCCACGGTTCCCGGCGGGGTCTGCGCCGAGGCGCACGCCTACCTCGCCCACGGCGGCCCGGCCAACCTCACCGAGCTCCACCGGTTCCTGTCCGACACCCTGCTGCTGACCGGGCACGGGTTCGCCGCACCCGCCCCCACCCCCGGCTGGGGGGTGCTGGAGCGCGTGGCCCGCCGCGAGGACGGGCCGGTCATCGGCGTGCTCTACTACCGGGCCCACCACGTCGCCGGGAACACCGCGTTCGTGGAGACCCTCTGCTCGGCGGTCGAGGACGCGGGAGGCCGGGCGCTGCCCGTCTACTGCGCCTCGCTGCGCAGCGCGGAGCCCGGCCTGCTGGAGGTCCTGGGCACGGTGGACGCCTTGGTGGTGACCGTGCTCGCGGCCGGCGGCACCCGCCCGGCCACCGCGTCGGCCGGCGGCGACGACGAGGCCTGGGACGTCGGCGCGCTCGCCGGGCTGGACGTGCCGATCCTGCAGGGCCTGTGCCTGACGAGCAGCCGGTCCACCTGGGAGGACAGCGACGACGGCCTGTCCCCGCTCGACGCGGCGACCCAGGTCGCGATCCCCGAGTTCGACGGCCGGATCATCACGGTGCCCTTCTCCTTCAAGGAGATCGACGACGACGGGCTGACCGTCTACGTCGCCGACCCGGAGCGGGCCTCCCGGGTGGCCGGCATCGCGGTACGGCACGCCGCGCTCCGGCACATCCCGGCCGGTCAGCGGCGGATCGTGCTGATGCTGTCGGCCTACCCCACCAAGCACTCCCGGATCGGCAACGCCGTCGGCCTGGACACCCCGGCGAGCCTGGTGCGGCTGCTGGCGGTGATGCGCGAGCGGGGCTACGACATCGGCGCCGAGGGCGAGCTGCCGGGCGTGACCGAGCAGGACGGCGACGCGCTGATCCACGCGCTGATCGCGGCCGGCGGGCAGGACCCCGACTGGCTCACCGAGGAGCGGCTCGCCGGCAACCCGGTGCGCATCGCGGCGGGCCGGTACGCCGAGTGGTACGGCACGCTCCCGGCGGACCTGCGCGCCGGGATGGAGGAGCACTGGGGGCCCGCGCCGGGCGAGCTGTTCGTGGACAGCTCGCACGACCCGGACGGCGAGATCGTGCTGGCCGCGCTGCGCGCCGGGAACGTCGTGGTCATGGTGCAGCCGCCGCGCGGCTTCGGCGAGAACCCCATCGCGATCTACCACGACCCCGACCTGCCGCCCAGCCACCACTACCTGGCGGCCTACCGGTGGCTGGCCGACGGCTTCGGCGCGCACGCCGTGGTGCACGTGGGCAAGCACGGCAACCTGGAGTGGCTGCCCGGCAAGTCGGCCGGGCTGTCGGCCTCCTGCGGCCCCGACGCCGCGCTCGGCGACCTGCCGCTGATCTATCCCTTCCTGGTCAACGACCCCGGCGAGGGCACCCAGGCCAAGCGCCGCGCTCACGCCACCCTGGTCGACCACCTCGTCCCGCCGATGGCCCGCGCCGACACCTACGGTGACATGGCCCGGCTGGAGCAGCTTCTCGACGAGCACGCCTCCATCGCCGCGATGGACCCGGCGAAGCTCCCCGCGATCCGCGCCCAGATCTGGACCCTGATCCAGGCCGCCCGGCTCGACCACGACCTGGGCATCGAGGACCGCCCGCACGACGCCGAGTTCGACGACTTCCTGCTGCACGTCGACGGCTGGCTGTGCGAGGTCAAGGACGTCCAGATCCGCGACGGCCTCCACGTGCTGGGCGCCGCCCCGGAGGGGGGGACCCGCGTCGACCTGGTGCTCGCGATGCTCCGGGCCCGCCAGATGTGGGCGGGCGCGCAGGCCCTGCCCGGGCTCCGCGAGGCGCTGGGCCTGACCGAGGACGGCACGGCCGGCCGGATCGGCACGGACGGAGCCGAGACCCTCGCCCGGGCGCTGGTCGAGGCCATGGAGGAGCGGGCCTGGGACCCGGCCGCCGCCGCCGAGGCGACCGCCGCCGTCCTGGGCACGGCCCCTTCCCCGGCTCAGGCCCCCGCGGCCGACCCCGGGCTGGTGGAGCGGATCCTGCGGTTCGCGGCCGCCGAGGTCGTGCCCCGGCTGGCGCGGACCACCGACGAGATCGACGCGATCCTGCACGCCCTCGACGGCGGCTACGTCCCGGCGGGGCCGAGCGGGTCGCCGCTGCGCGGGCTGATCAACGTGCTCCCCACCGGCCGGAACTTCTACTCGGTCGACCCCAAGGCGGTGCCGAGCAGGCTCGCCTGGGAGACCGGGCAGGCGATGGCCGACTCCCTCCTGGAGCGCTACCGGGCCGACACCGGCGACTGGCCGCGCTCGGTCGGGCTGTCGGTGTGGGGGACCAGCGCCATGCGCACCGCCGGGGACGACGTGGCCGAGGTGCTGGCCCTGCTCGGCGTGCGGCCGGTGTGGGACGAGGCGTCCCGGCGGGTCACCGGGCTGGAGGCGATCCCCGCGGCGGAGCTCGGCCGTCCGCGCGTGGACGTCACGGTCCGGATCAGCGGCTTCTTCCGGGACGCGTTCCCGCACGTGGTGGCCCTGCTGGACGACGCGGTGCGGCTGGCCGCCGGGCTGGAGGAGCCCGCGGAGCTCAACTACGTCCGGGCGCACGTGCTGGCCGACCGGGAGGTCCACGGCGACGAGCGCAGGGCCACCATGCGGATCTTCGGGTCCCGGCCCGGGGCCTACGGCGCGGGGCTGCTGCCGCTCATCGACAGCCGTAACTGGCGCGACGACGCCGATCTGGCCGAGGTCTACGCGGTGTGGGGCGGCTTCGCCTACGGCCGGGGCGTCGACGGGGTGCCGGCCAGGCAGGACATGGAGGCGGCCTACCGGCGGATCGCGGTGGCGGCCAAGAACGTCGACACCCGCGAGCACGACATCGCCGACTCCGACGACTACTTCCAGTATCACGGCGGCATGATCGCCACCGTCCGCGCCCTGACCGGGAAGGCGCCGGCCGCCTACATCGGCGACAGCACCCGCCCGGACGCGGTCCGCACCCGGAGCCTGTCGGAGGAGACCTCCAGGATCTTCCGCGCCCGGGTCGTCAACCCCCGCTGGCTGGCCGCCATGCGCAGGCACGGCTACAAGGGAGCCTTCGAACTCGCCGCCACCGTCGACTACCTGTTCGGCTACGACGCCACCACCGGCGTGGTCGCCGACTGGATGTACGACAAGCTGGCCGCGACCTACGTGCTGGACCAGGAGAACCAGGACTTCCTGGCCACGTCCAACCCGTGGGCGCTGCACGGCATCGCCGAGCGCCTGCTGGAGGCGGCGGAGCGGGACATGTGGGAGCACCCCGACCCCGACGTCCTGCGCGGCCTCCAGGAGGTCTACCTCAAGTCCGAGGGAGATCTGGAGGACGGCGCCTGATCCCGCGGGGGCGGCTCTCCGGCCGCTCCCGCCCGCCGGTGACGCGTCCGGGCCGCTCGCGAGGAGTGGTCCGCGCGGCCGGAGGCCGGCGGCCGTACCCTCCGTGGTTCTCAGATGGCGAGGACGGTCAGCGCGGCCTCCACGGCGGCGGCCTTGACCTCGTCGAACGGAAGGTCGGCGTGTTCCACCACGCAGTCCGACATGCCGCCGAGCGCCACGGTCGCGTGGATCTGCGCGACCGTGGAGGGGGCGGGGCCGAGCAGGAGCGTGGTCAGCCGCTTGCGCCACTCCCACATCCGGTCCATCAGGTTGAGCTCGACCAGCGTGGCGGGCGCGTGCAGGACCACCACGATCACCTCTCGGTGCCGCCAGACGAGGTCGAAGTAGTCTTCGAGCAGCCGCCGCCCGTCTCCGGGCCCGCGCTCGGCCACGAACCTCTCCAGGTCGTCGATGAGCGGCTGGATGATGCTTCTGACCAGGTCTTCCCTTGACTCGAAGTGATAGTAGAGGGCCGGTTTGGTGATGCCGAGCCGGTCGGAGATCTGCTTCAGGCTGGTGTTCTGCACGCCCTGCTCCAGGAAGAGCTCGCGAGCCACCGCCTGGATGCGCGTCTTGGTGTCCGAAGGCCTCGCCATGGGTCCAAGCGTAGCGCTTACCTATCGTTAAGTAAGCCCTTGCGTCCAGCCGCGACCCGTGCTTACCTATCGTTAAGTAAGTAATTTACCTTCCGTTAAGTAAGGGAGTGGCGTATGCGTATCCTCATCTCCGGCGCCAGTGTCGCCGGTCCCGTCCTGGCCTACTGGCTCAACAGCTACGGCTGCGCCGTCACCGTGGTGGAGCGGGCCCCTGCGCTGCGCAAGGCGGGCGGGCACGCGGTCGACCTGTTCCGCCCGGCGATGGACATCATCGACAAGATGGGCCTGATCAAGCCGGTCCAGGCCAGGAGGACCGGCACCGAGTGGCTCTCGTTCCGCGCGGAGAACGGCGACCGCCTGCACGAACTGGAAGTCGGCAAGCTGATGAGCATCGTGTCCGACCGGCACGTCGAGATCATGCGGGACGACCTGGGCGAGATCCTCTACGACGCCACCCGGCACGACGTGGAATACCTCTTCGGCGATTCCATCGCCGCCCTGGCCGAGACCGCCGACGGTGTCGACGTCACCTTCGAGCGGGGGCCCGCCCGCAGGTTCGACCTGGTGATCGGGGCCGACGGACTGCACTCCAACGTCCGGCGCCTGGTCTTCGGCGAGGAGTCGCGCTTCTCCACCTGGATCGGCGCCTACCTGGCGGTCATGTCGATCCCCAACTACCTGGGCCTGCGCGACCGCATGGACGGGATCACGGGCGTGAACAGGATGGTGGGCGTGTACGGCGGAGCGCACATGGACGACGCCCGCGCGGTCTTCATGTTCCGCCCCGACGCCGAGCTCGACTACCACCACCGGGACGTCGACCGGCAGAAGGAGCTGCTGCGCCGGCACTTCTCCGGGCTGGGCTGGGAGGTGCCCCGCCTGCTGGGCGAGGAGCTGGAGCGCGCCTCGACGTTCTACTTCGACTCGATCACCCAACTGCGCATGGACACCTGGTCCCGGGGACGGGTGAGCCTGGTCGGCGACGCCGGCTACTGCCCGGGCCCCGCGGTCGGCGGCAGCGCCAGCCTGGCCGTCGTGGGCGCCTACGTCCTGGCCGGCGAGCTGGCCGAGGCCCGCGGCGACCACACGCGGGCGTTCCCGGCCTACGAGCGGGAGATCGGCGACTACGTACGGCGCAGCCGTACCTTCGCCGTCGGCGCCGCCAAACGGCTCGTCCCCGACACCCGCCTGGGCCTGTGGGGCCTGATCCAGGGGGTGCGACTGGTCAACCGCGTCCCCACGCCGATCGCCCGCACCCTGGCCGGTCTCGGCGGCAGGGGCGTGCGGCTGCACGACGAGATCGAGGTGAAGGACTATCCGCGGGGGTCCGTCGTGAGGACGGACGTCACAGGGTGACCTCCGTCCTCGTGGCGGGCCGGGCGGTGCGGCCGCGGCTCGGCGTCCTCGCGACCACCGCTCTTGGCCGGCGGTCGCAGAACCCGGAACCGGCCCTGGCGGGGGAGCCGGTGGGCGGGGGTGGGCCGCCGAGGCGGAAGGAGACCCGATAGCGGCACTGCGGCCGACCGGAGGGGCGAGCGTTCCAGAGCCTCACGGCGCCGACGCCCAGACCGTGTTCCTCTGCTTCCTCGGGCGCCGCCCCTGACCCTCGCCGGCGGCCGTCCCCTCCTGGCCGGCCAGCCATGCTCCTCTGAGGGGCGTCTTGCGTTAAAAGTGAAAATCATTATCATTCTCCTATGCCTGATACGGTGGTTTAGGAGGCGTGTTGTGGCATCTTCTGGTGGTCGAGAGCCGGGTGGGGACGGCGAGCGCCCCCCTCAGGCCACGGGTTCACCGTGCTGAAGGCCGGGGCGGGATCCCCCGATCCGGGCGACGGCCCGGCGCGGATCGCCGCGGTCCGCGCCGCGGGCGGACCGGACGGCCCGCTGCGGCTCTCCGGCCGTCCCGGCCCCGGCGTCCGGCGGATGCGGTGAGGACCTTCCCCTCCTTCCCGCTGCCCGAGCGGCTCCTGCTGATCAACCAGATGGGTGTCAACACCGGCTCCTACCTGCTGGTGCCCTACCTCGCCGGATATCTCGAGGGCGACCTGGGACTGCCGGCCACGGTCGTGGGAGTGGCGCTGGGCGTGCGCAACCTCAGCCGACAGGGCCTGTTCCTGATCGGCGGGACGGCCTCCGACAGGCTCGGCCGGCCGCTCTGCGCCGCGCTCGGAGCGGGATCGGCGATCGCGGTGCGGCGCACCGTTTCCGGCTGATCCGTCTGGCGATCGGCTCCATGCCGTGGCACGGCCGCGGCACTCACCCCGTGAAAGGACCCTCCTCCCATGCACTCCCTGAACCGCCGTGCCTTCCTGGGCGCCACCGCCGGCCTGTCGGCCGCCCTGCTCACCGGGTGCGGCACCGGCGCCCCGGCCGGGACCGCCGCGACGGGCGGACCGCGCAGGGGAGGGCGGCTGCGCGTCGCGTTCGCCGGCGGCGGGGCCCAGGAGACCCTGGACCCGCACCTGTCCAACCTGTACGTCGAGGCGTCGCGGTCGAAGGCGCTGTTCGACAAACTCGCCGACTACGGCCCCGACCTGTCCGTCCGGCCCCGTCTCGCCGAACGCTGGGAGCCCGGCGCCGGCCTCACCAGGTGGCGGGTCACCCTGCGCCCGGCGCGCTTCCACGACGGCAGGCCCGTCCGGGCCGACGACGTCCTCTACAGCTACGCCCGGATCGGCGACCCAGCCCGCGCCTTCCGCGCCAAGGCCACCCTGGCGGTGGTCGACCTGGCCAACAGCAGGGCGATCGACGAGCGCACCGTGGAGTTCGCCCTCAGGCAGCCGTTCGCCGAGTTCCCCAACGTGCTGGCCGCCTTCGGGGTGTTCATCGTCCCGGAGGGGGCCGAGGACTTCACCAGGCCGATCGGCTCCGGCCCGTTCACCTTCGGCTCCTTCGAGCCGGGCCGCTCCCTGCTGCTCAGGCGCAACGCCGACTACTGGGAGGGCGCGCCCCACGTCGACGAGCTGCACTACCTCATCGCCAACGAGGAGTCGGCCCGCGTCAACGCGCTGCTCGGCGGGCAGGCCGACTACGCCCACGACATCACCGCGGCCACCGCCCGGACCTACGGGGGCGGAGACCGGCTGGCCGTCACGCGTCTCACCAACAGCGGCATGCAGGCCTTCGCGATGAAGCTGGACCGCCCGCCCTTCGACGACCGCGACCTGCGCGAGGCCATGTTCCTGCTGGCCGACCGAGAGCAGCTCGTCGAGACCGTGCTGGCCGGCGCCGGGCAGACCGGCAACGACCTGTTCGGCAAGGGCTACCAGTACTACGCCGAGGAGATACCGCAGCGCGCCCGCGACCTGGACAGGGCGGCGTGGCTGATCGAGAAGGCCGGGGCGAGGGGACTGCCGGTGCGGCTCGACACCTCCGCGGCGGCCAGCGGCTTCGTGGAGTCGGCGAGCGTCTTCGCCGACCAGATGCGGCAGGCCGGGCTCGACGTCAGGGTCGCCGTGGGCGACAAGGACACCTACTGGAAGGACGTCCTCGACAAGGGCAGCCTGTGCTGCTTCCGCTCCGGCGCGATGCCCATCGAGTCCCACTTCGCGCAGCGCCTGCTCACCACCTCCACCACCAACGTCACCAAGTGGAGGCGTCCGGAGTTCGACGCGCTCTACGCCAAGGCCGTCTCGCTCGCCGACGAGAAGGCGCGCCGCGGCGTCTACGCCGAGATGCAGCGCATGCAGCACGCCGAGGGGGGCTACCTCGTCTGGGGCTTCGCCGACTGGCTCGTCGCGACCACGCCCGGGGTGGGCGGCGTCGTCGACGCCCCGGCCAACACCCTGGACTGGGCCCGCTTCGACAAGGTGTGGCTGACGTGAGCGAGCGGCACCGTGGCGAGTACGGCGGCCCGCGAGCGCGGCCGGGACGGCAGAGTCCGGGTGTGAGTCCTGGGCGGCGGCGTCCGCCGGTGGGGCTTGGGCGGCGGAGCCCGCGCGCGGGATCGAAGGGGGAGCGCCGGTGAGCCTGCCCCGCTACGCCCTGCGGCGCCTGCTGCTCGGCCTGGCGCAGATCGTGGCGGTCACGGCGCTGGTGTTCCTCCTCACCGAGGCGCTGCCCGGGGACGCCGCAGTGGTGCTGGCCGGCGACGTGCCCGATCCGGCGCGGATCGAGCTGATCCGCCAGGAGCTGGGGCTCGACCGGCCCGCGCCGCTGCGCTACGCCGACTGGCTGCTCGGCCTGCTCCACGGCGACCTCGGGACGTCGCTGGCGGCCGGACGCCCGGTCGCCGGGTTCCTCGCCGAGGCCGGCGGGCCGACCGTCCAGCTCGCCGGGGTCACCCTGCTGCTCCTGGTCCCGCTGGCCGTGGCCGCCGGAGCCGCCGCCGCGGTCCGGGAGGGCAGGCTGCTCGACCGGGCGCTCACCGCGGCCGGCGTCGGCCTGTACTCGGTGCCGGAGTTCGCCCTCGCCGTCGTGCTGGTCGCGCTGTTCGCGCTCCGGCTCGGCTGGTTCCCGCCCACCGCGGTGGGCGTCGGCCCGGACCTGCTCGCCCAGCCGGCCGTGCTGGCACTGCCCCTGCTCGTCCTGCTCGCCCGGCCGATCTGCTCGGTCGGCAGACTGGTCCGGGCCGGGATGATCGACGCCCTGCGCTCCGGCTACGTCGGCCACGCCCGCAGGCTCGGGCTCTCCGTCCACCGGGTGAGGCTGGCGCACGCCCTGCCCAACGCGGTGGCGCCGGCCGTACAGCAACTCGCCCGGACCACGGACTGGCTGCTGGGCGGCGTGATCACCGTCGAGGCCGTGTTCGTCATCCCCGGCCTCGGCACCGCCCTGGTGAGCGCGGTCTCTGCGCGGGACATCCCGGTGATCCAGGGACTCGCCCTGGTCTTCGCGGCCACCACGGTGACCGTGAACCTCCTGGCCGACGTCGCCGCCTTCCGCCTCGCCCCGCGCGCCGGAGGTGTGGCGTGAGGGCGGTGCCGAGATGGGGGCTGGGCGCCGCCCTGCTGGCCGTGCCGCTGGTCATGGCCGTCGCCGGCCCGTCGCTGGTGGGAGAGCCGGGCCCGCGCGGCGTCCCGTTCGGCTCCGGCCCTCCGCTGGGGACGGACTTCGTCGGGCGGGACGTGGGGGAGCAGGTGCTCACCGGTGGCCGCACGGTCGTGGTGGTCGCCTCGGCCGCCACCGCGCTGGCCTATCTCGCCGGCACGCCGCTGGGCGTGCTGGCCGCGATGACCCGGCGCCGGTGGCTCGACGAGCTGCTGATGCGGCCCCTGGACCTGGTGCTGGCGGTCCCCTCGCTGCTGCTGCTCATCCTGCTGGCCGCCACCGCCCCGCCCGGGCCGCTCACCCTGACCGTGATCGTCGCGGTGATCAGCGTGCCGGAGGTGGCCCGGATCTCCCGCGCGGCGGCCCTGGAGCTCGCCGCCGGACCGGTCATGGAGGCGATGCGGCTGCAGGGCGAGAGCTGGTGGCGTCGGGCGGCCGGATACGTCGGCCGGTCGACGCTCCACACGCTCCTGGCCGACCTGGGCGTCCGCGTCGTCGGCGCGCTCTACCTGGTCGCGACGGCGAGCTTCCTGGGTGTCGGCGTCCCCCCGGACGCCAGTGACTGGGCGGTGATGGTCGACCGCAACCGGACCGGCATGTTCCTCCAGCCGTGGGCGGTGCTCGCCCCGGCGCTGCTCGTCGTCACGCTGTCCGTCGGGCTGAACCTGCTCTTCGACGGGGTACGCGGGCGCGGAGAGGAGGCCCCGTGATCCGCGTCACGGAGCTGCGCGCCGAGGCGGCCGGCGGCACGCTGGTCGACGGGGTCTCCTTCGAGCTCGCCGCCGGCCGGGTGCTCGCCCTGGTCGGGGCCTCGGGCAGCGGCAAGACCACGATCGGGCGGGCGCTGCTGGGCGAGCACGCGCCCGGCGTGCTCCTGTCCGGGACGGTCGAGGTGACCGGCACGGTGGGCTACCTGCCGCAGCACCCCGCGTCGGTGCTCAATCCGGTCCGCCGGACCGGCGCGGTGCTGCGCGAGATCGCCCGGCGGCACGGGCCGGCCGGAGACGCGGCGGAACGGATCTCCGCGGTGCTCCGCCGCACCGGGCTGCCCACGGGCGAGGACCTGCTGCGCCGCTACCCCCACCAGCTCTCCGGGGGCCAGCAGCAGCGTCTGGTGCTGGCCCAGGCGCTCCTCACGGCCCCGTCGGTGATCGTGGCGGACGAGCCCACCACCGGCCAGGACGCCGTCACCAAGCGGGAGGTCGTCGCCGAGCTGAGGGGGCTGGCGCGTCAGGGCCTCGCCGTGGTCCTGCTCAGCCACGACCTGGACGTGGTGCGCGCGCTCGCCGACCACGTCACCGTCCTGCGCGGCGGCCGGGTGGTGGACGGCGGCCCGGCCGGGGACGTGCTCACCCGGCCCCGGCACGGCTACACCCGGCGGCTGCTGGCCGCCGAGCTCCCGCTGAGCCCGCCTGCCGGCCCGCCCCTCCCGGCGGGGCAGGCACGGCTCGGAACGGACGGTCTGACGGCCGGACACCGCTCGGTCCCGGTGCTCGCCGACGTGTCGCTGCGGGTGGCCGCCGGACGGTGCCTGGCACTGGTCGGACGCTCGGGGAGCGGGAAGACCACCCTCGCCCGCTGCCTGGCCGGGCTGCACGAGCCCGCACGCGGGACCGTGCTGCTCGACGGGCGACCGCTGGCACGGTCACTGTCACGCCGCGGCCGGGAGGACGTGGCCCGCGTGCAGTATGTCTTCCAGGACGCGCACGCCTCCTTCGACCCGGGCCGGTCGGTGGCCGCCCAGGTGAGCCGGACCGCCGTACGGCTGCGCGGTCTGAGCCCCGGCCGGGCGCGGGAGGCGGCGCTGGACATGCTCGCACGGGTCGGGCTCGGCCCGGCCCAGGCGGCCCGCCGGCCCGCCGGGCTGTCCGGCGGGGAGCTCCAGCGCGCGGCGCTCGCCCGCGCGCTGCTCGCCTCGCCCGACGTCCTCATCTGCGACGAGATCACCTCCGGCCTGGACATGGTCACCCAGGCCGGTGTTCTCGACCTGCTCGACGGACTGCGCCGCACCCGCGGCCTGACCCTCGTGCTGATCAGCCACGACATGGGCGTCGTCGCGCGGCTGGCGGACCAGGTCGTGATCCTCTCGGAGGGCGGGATCGCGGAGGAGGGCACCGTCGCGCACGTTCTCGGCCGGCCCCGGCACCCGCTGACCCGTGACCTGCTGGCCCCGCTCCTCCACCAGGAGAGCCGGTCATGAGCCCGCCCGGTCGGTCCGGCCCGGCCCGGAGCCGGCGCGTCCCACCCGGCTCGGTCATGAGCCCGGTCCGTCCGCCCAGCCCGGCCGGTCCGCCCGGTCCGTCCGCCCAGCCCGGCCGGACCGGCCCGCACGGTCCGGTCAGGAGCGGCGGCCGAACCAGCGCCGGGCCTTGCCGGGCTTGGCGGCCGCCCCGGCCTCCGCTCCGGCCGCGGCCCTGGCGTAGCCGGCCTGCGGCTGGACGGTCGGGGCGCAGTCGTCCAGGGCGACCGGGTCGCCCATGGTGACCACGATCTTGCGGGGGCCCTTGAAGGACTCGTGGGCGTGCGCGGCGAGGATGTTGTCGACGATCAGGAGATCGCCCGGCCGCCACGTCTCCCTGACCGTCGCCTGGCGGTAGGCCGCGTCGATGGTCTCCACATCCTCTCTGGAGATCGGCTCGCCGTCGCCGTAGGCGGTGTTGAAGGGCAGGTTGCCGTGTCCCAGATCCTCCAGGAACACCTCGCGGACCTCCGGGTCGAGCGCCCACTCGTTCCAGAAGACCGTGTGGTTGAACCAGACCTCCTCGCCGGTCCCGGGGTGGCGGATGGTCGCCGAACGGCGCTGCACGGTGCGGAGCCGGTCCTCGCCCACCCACTCGTGGGCGATGTGGTTGGCCGCGCAGTAGGCGGCGACCTCGTCCCGGTCCTCGGTGCCGAAGGCGGTGCGCCAGCCCAGGCTGATGTGGTCGCCGTAGTTGCGCACCAGGGACCAGCCGTGCGCGCGGAAGCGGTCGGCGAGCGGCCGCGGGATGCCCCTGAGCACCTTGCGCACGTCGGTCACCGGGGTCGCGCCCCCCTCGTCGGGGGCGACCAGGCAGCCGAACATCAGCAGCCCGGGGAAGTTGAGCGCGTAGCTGTTCTCGTTGTGCGGGCGGATCGCCTGGGACGGCGGCAGGTCGGTGGAGGAGTAGACGTCCTTGCCGAAGTGGCTGCGCGGGGTGGCCTTCTCGACGTATCCGGCGAGCTTGGAGACCAGGGCGTCGCGCACCTCGGCGAAGTCCTCCACGCTCTTGACCGGCAGTCCCCGCAGGTAGAGGGCGCCGTGCTCGTCCAGTCCCGCGCGGATGGCCGCACGGCTGCCGCGCAGCCACTCGCAGGTCTCGCCCAGGTCCGAGCCGTGGGCGTCGGCCGCGGCGGGGCGGCCGTCCCTGACCTCCCAGGCGATGGTGGTGGTGTTCACGATGCGTGGGTCCTTTCCAGCTCTTCGATGCCGATGAGGTCGTCGGGCTTGGCGTCGGGCACCTCGTCGTCGAAGCGCGCGAGGGCCGCGATCCGGGTGCCGGCGAGCACCAGCAGGGTGATGCCGAGGCCGCACAGCAGGTAGAGCAGCCCGATCCCGCGTCCGGGCCCGGTGCCGATGAGCGCGCCGACGGTGCTCGCGAGCGGGCCGTCGGCGGCCATCAGCGGGTCGAGGAGCGGGCCGGCGAACGGGGCGATGACGCCGAAGCCGATCGGCACGGTGGCCGCGGCGATCATGGTGTTGACCGCGATGATGCGGCCCTGGAAGCGGTGCGGCACCTTCACCTGGATGATCGTCATGATCGTGCCGTTGATCAGCGCCAGCGCGAAGGACATGCCGAAGGCGCCGGCGCCGATCAGCCAGAGGCTGGGCCGCAGCCCGGTCAGCACGCCGGCGACCGCCAGCAGCATCGTCGCGGCGACCGCGCCGCGCAGCCGGCGGTGGGTCGGGCCGCCCCACAGGCTCATGACGACGCCGCCGGTGACCGCGCCCGCGCCGGCCGCGACCGCCACCGCGCCGGCCGCCTGGAGCGTGGCGAAGGACAGCACGAGCGGCGAGACCATGACGAACATGGGCGCGAGGAAGAGGTTCACGCCGGCGAAGAAGAACAGCATGGCGCGGAAGCCCCGGTGCCCCAGCGAGAACCGGAAACCGCCCGCGATCTCGGCGGAGATCGGCTCGCGGCGGCGCAGCCCCAGCGTGGTGGGGAACTTCACGAGCAGGACCACGACGACGGCGAAGGCGTAGGCCGCCACCTGGATGGTCAGGATGCCCTCCAGCCCGATCGCGGCCAGCAGCCCGACCGCGATGAGCGGGACCAGGAACTGGGCGGTGCCGATCGCCAGCTGCACGATGCCGTTGGCGTGCCCGAGATAGCGCTTGGGCACCAGCTGCGGGATCGACGCCTGGTAGGCGAGCCGCTGGAAGGTCACCGAGACCGAGACGAGGGCTATCAGCGCGTACAGCGGGGCGACCGTGAGCCGGTCGGTCAGCAGCAGGGCGAGCATCACCGCCTGCGAGAGGCCCGACACCAGGTCACCGGCGATCATCACCCGCCGCCGGTCGTAGCGGTCGACCACCGCGCCCGCCAGCGGGGCCACGACGATCCCCGGCACCAGGGCGAGCAGCGCGATGAGCCCGAAGTGGGCCAGCGACCCGGTGACCGTGTAGATCCAGATCGGCACCGCGAACTCGGTGAGGGCCGATCCGGTGAGCGAGACCAGCTGTCCCAGCGCGACGGGCAGGAACCGCCGCATGCTCGGCTCGCGCTCCTCCCGTACGGCCCGCCGCTCCACGGTGTCCTGCAGCCACCAGGTGCCGCCCGCCTCGCGCGAGTGCGCCTCCCGCCAGGCCGCGTCGGCGGTGTGGACGCCGGTGAGGATCTGGGCGAGCTCGTCGGCGCGGTACTTGGGGAAGAAGTGCCCGGCCTCGTCGATGACGACCAGCGACGAGGAGTCCGACAGCACGCACCATTCCTTGAAGCGCTCCTGGTAGAACTCGGTGCTCGGGTCGCGCTCGCCGACCACCGAGACGATCGGCGCCCTCAGCCGGGGCTGTTCGGTGCTCAGCAGCCTGGTGAAGTGCTCCTCGGCCATCCGGCCGTCCTCGCGCATCAGCTCGACGGTGAAGGCGACCTGTTCCTCGTCGAGGCCCGACATGTCGCCGCCGAGCGCGCGCAGCTCCGCCGCGACCGTGCGGGTACCGTGCAGGCGGTCGTTGACCAGCCTGCTGAGCGAGCCCAGGAAGCGGCCCCTGGGCCGGGCGAAGGGGAAGATGCCGCCCAGGTAGAGGGCGTCCAGCTCGCGCCCCGACGCCTCGATGCGCTGGGCCAGCTCCACGGCCAGCGCGCTGCCCGGGGCGCAGTGCCCGTAGACCACGATCGGACCCTGGACGTGCTCGGCGATCTCCTCGACGCAGCGTCTGGCCACCTCCTCGTAGGACAGCTGCCCCTCCTCGCCCGGCTCGCGCCCGGGGGCGGCGACCGCGTAGAGGGAGTAGCCGGCGGGCATCGCGTCGGCGAGCGTCTGGTAGACGACCGCGTTGGCGCCGCCGTACGGCACGCAGATGACGGAGCCGGCGCGCTCCCGCGGATCGATGGGGCGGGTCAGCTCGGCCAGTATCCGGCGCGGCGCGGCCGTCTCCCCCCGCCGCTCGGTGACGAGCCCGGCCAGCTCGGCGACCGTGGGGTGCTTGAACATCTCCAGCACGCCGATCGGCGGCCTGCTGTCCGGGAAGGACTTGCGCATCCGCGCCACGACCTGGGTGGCGAGCAGCGAATGGCCGCCGAGGTCGAAGAAGTTGTCGCCGGTGCCGACCGTCTCCAGGTCGAGGACGGCCGCCCAGATGGCGGCGATGGCCTCCTCGGTCGGGTCGGCCGGGGCGGTGTGGCCGGGCCGCTGGTCCAGGCGCTCGGGCTCGGGGTCCGGCAGCGCCCTGCGGTCCACCTTCCCGTGGGCCTGGAGGGGGAAGCGGTCGAGCCAGCCGAACCGGCCCGGGACCATGTATTCGGGGAGCCGTTCGAGCAGGTGCGCCCGGAGCTCGGCCACCGGGGCCTCCACCGCGCCCGGCTCCTTCTCCAGCCACGCGAGGAGGCGGTCGCCGCGCAGGTCCACCACGCCCTGGACGACTCCGGGGAGCGTGCCGAGCGCGGCCTCGACCTCGCCGAGCTCCACCCGGTAGCCGCGGATCTTCACCTGGTGGTCGGTGCGGCCGAGGAATTCCAGGCGCCCGTCGTCGAGCCTGCGGACCAGGTCGCCGGTGCGGTACATGCGTGATCCGGGCTCGCCGTACGGGTCGGCGACGAAGCGCTCGGCGGTCAGGGCCGGACGGCCGAGGTAGCCCCGGGCCAGGGTGTCGCCGCCGATGTAGAGCTCGCCCGCGACGCCCGGCGGGACCAGGCGCAGCGTCCGGTCCAGCACGTAGACGCGGGCGTCGGGGAGCGGGCGGCCGATGGGCCAGGCCGTGCCGGCCGCGGGCGCCCCGGGGTCCACCCGCTCGGTGGTCACCGCGACGACCGTCTCGGTGGGGCCGTAGCTGTTGAAGATCGCACAGCCCGCGCGGGCGGCCAGCTCGCGGACCCAGGCGGTCGGCGACGCCTCGCCCGCCAGGATCAGCGCGCGGCGCGGCAGCAGCCGTCCGGGCTCCACCTCCGCGCCCAGCGCGGCCAGGTGGGAGGGCGTCATCTTCAGATAGTCGAGGTCCCGCACGGCCTCGGCCAGCTCCGGCCCGGAGCCGCGGCGGGGGAGCTGGTGGAGGGTGCCGCCGCCGGTGAGCGGCAGGTAGAACATCAGCATGCTGAAGTCGAAGGCGAGTGACTGGAGCAGGCCGAAGGCGGCGCCGGGCACGATGTCGTAGTCCTCGCGGATGTACTCCAGGTAGGACACGATGTGCCGGTGCTGGACGCCGACGCCCTTGGGCCGCCCCGTGGTGCCGGAGGTGTAGATCACGTAGGCGAGGTCGTCGGGGCCCGCGAGCGGTTCCAGCGGTCCGTCGTCGCCCTCGCCGGCCAGCCGGTCCAGCTCGACGACGGAGCCGGTGAACCCGGCCGCCCGCTCGCGCAGCGCCGAATCGGTGACCAGCGCGACGGCCGACGAGTCGGCCAGCAGGAACTCCAGCCGCTCGCGCGGCTGCTCGGGGTCGAGCGGCAGGTAGGCGCCGCCCGCCTTGAGCACCCCGAGGATCGCGACGGCGGCGTCCACGGCCCCGTCCAGGCAGATCGCGACGCGGGCGTCGGGCCCCACCCCACCGCTCCGCAGGTGCCTGGCCAGCCGGTTGGCCCGGCGGTGCAGCTCGGCGAAGGTGAGTGAGCGCTCCCCGGCGACGAGGGCGGGCGCGTCGGGGGTCCGCGCCGCCTGGGCCTCGGCCATCTCGCCGAGCGTGCGGTGCGCGGGCCGCCAGGTGCGGGTGCCCGCCCAGTCGCCGAGCAGCGTCCCGCGTTCCTGCTCGTCGAGCAGCGACACCTCCGACAGGCGGTGGCCGTGGCCGGTGACGGCCTCCTTGAGGAAGCGGCGCATCGAGCGCTCGATCCGCTCGACGGTGGCCGGCTCGAACAGGTCGCTGCGGTAGGTGAACAGGCCGTTCAGGCCGTCGTCGGTCTCGGTGACGTAGAGGGCCAGGTCGAACTGGGTGATCGCGAGCGGCGGGTCGAACGGGACGACGTCCAGCCCGGCGACGGTCCTGTCCCGGCTCACCTGGCCGGTGAGCGTGAAGGTCGCCTGGAAGATCGCCGAGCGGCTGGGGTCCCGCTCCACGCGCAGGTCGTTGACGAGCTGGTGGAAGGGGTAGTCCTGGTGCGCGAGCGCGCCGAGCACCGTCTCCCTGGTACGGAGCAGGCGCTCGGCGACGGTGGGGTCGTCGCCGGTGCGGCTGCGCAGGGTCACCATGTTGACGAAGGAGCCGACCACCTCCTCCAGCTCGCGGTAGGGCCGTCCGGCCACCGGCGAGCCCACCGCGAAGTCGTCCTGGTCCGCGTGCCGGGCGAGCACCGCCTGGTAGGCCGCGAGCAGGGTCATGTAGAGCGTGGCGCCGTGCGAGCGGCCCAGCTCGCGCACGGCCTCGCTCAGCTTCGACTTCGGCGGGGCCGCGCCGCCCCCCGGCCCGCCGCACCGCTACGTCTTCGCCGTCCACGCCCTCGGTGTCGAGAGCATCGAGGTCACCCCCGACCAGACGGCCGCCGTCTTCGGCGGGACGGTCAACCACCACGCCCTGGCCCGTGCGGTGCTCGTCGCCGAGTACGGCGTGTGACCTGGCAGGACGTGCGGCCTGGTACGGCGTGTGATCTTGTGTGGCGCGTTATCCGGTGGGTTATGCGACCTTGTGCGGCGCGTGATTCCGTGGGACGTGCGATCTTGTACGGCGTGCGCCCCTGTGCGGCGCGTGATCCCGCGCGGCGTGTGTCCTGGTGGGGCGGCGCGATCCGCCTCACCGGAGTCTGAGGGCGAAAACGGCCATCGGCCAGGTGTTTTCGGTCCGACCATTTCCGGTCCGGACGTTCCGGCCCATTATTTCTGGTCCGGTTATTTCTGGTCCGGCCGGTTTCGGTCCGGCCATTACGGGGCCGGGCCGGCCCTCCGGAGCCGGTCCGGCCCCGCGCCCCGCGGCGGCCGGGCGCGGGGCGGGGGTCGGGACGCCGCTCAGACGTAGAGGCGGAGCAGGTCCTCCTCGGTCTCCCGGCGCACGATCACCCGGGCCGCCCCCTCGCGGACGGCGACCACCGGGGGACGTGTCACGTGGTTGTAGTTGCTGGCCATCGACCGCTGGTAGGCCCCCGAGGCGGGGACCGCCAGCAGGTCGCCGGGCCGTACGTCGGCGGGCAGCGGCAGGTCGCGGACGAGCACGTCGCCGCTCTCGCAGTGCCGGCCGACCACGGTGACCTCGCGGAGCGGGGCGTCGGAGGCGCGGGAGGCCAGGAGCGCGGTGTAGGCGGCGCCGTACATGGCGGGGCGGGGGTTGTCGCTCATCCCGCCGTCCACGCTGACGTAGGTGTTGACGCCGGGGATCTCCTTGACCGTGCCCACCTCGTAGAGGGCGACGGCGGTGGGCCCGGCGATCGAGCGGCCCGGCTCCACGGCGAGCCGCAGGTGGTCCGGGACGGACTCGCGCAGGGCCGCGACCACCTCGGCCGGGCGCGGCGGCACCGGGTCGCCGGGCCGGTAGACGATGCCCAGGCCGCCGCCGAGGTCGAGCTTGGGGATCGTCACGCCGTGCTCGCGCTCGGCGGTCAGCAGGAAATCGGCCATCCGGCGGGCGGCCAGGGTGAAGCCGCCCAGATCGGTGATCTGCGAGCCGATGTGGGAGTGCAGCCCGGTCAGCTCCAGTGAGGGGGCGGCCAGCACCCGGCGGACCGCCTCGGCCGCCAGGCCCGCGCTGAGCGAGAACCCGAACTTCGAGTCGTCGCCCCCGGTGGCGATGAACTCGTGGGTGTGGGCCTCCACCCCGGGGGTGACCCGGATCATCACGCGCTGCCGGACCCCCGCCTCGCCGGCCAGCGCGGCCAGGCGCTCGATCTCGGCGAAGGAGTCCACGACCACGCAGCCGACGCCCCAGGCGACGGCGCGGCGCAGTTCGGCGACCGACTTGTTGTTGCCGTGGAAGACCACCCGCGAGGGGTCCATGCCGCCGGCCACCGCCACGGCCAGCTCGCCCCCGGTGCACACGTCGAGGCAGAGCCCGGCCGCGTCCAGCCAGCGCACCACCTCGGGGCAGAGGAACGCCTTGCCGCCGTAGTGCACCTCGCCGTCGGGCAGCGCGTCCCGCCACTCCGCGCAGCGGCCCTGGAACTCCTCCTCGTCGAGGACGTAGGCGGGCGTGCCGAATTCGGCGGCGAGCTCCCGCACGCCGATCCCGCCGATGCGCAGTTCCCCGCCGGTCCATGCCGCGGTGCGCGGCCAGCCGTTCTCGATGACCAAGCTCATGCGGTCGAAGGTAGAGCTTCATGGCTTTTGTCCGGTCCCAGCGTCGAAGGTTTCGATGCTGAGACTCGCAAGCATTCATGTGCGTTGGGGCTGTTACCTCCCGCCGACAGCATGAGCTCATCAATTCGCAAACCGGGAGGTTCTATGACAAAGCGCCTGTATTCGGTTATCGCTGTCGCGCTGGCCGTATCGGCGTTCGCCGGCGGCTGCGGGCGCTCGTCGTCGGGGACCGACGCCGGCGCGGGCGCCGCCTCGGCGGCGGGCAAGACCGCGAAAGACCTGGTGCCCGAGGCCGTGCGCAAGACGGGCAAGCTCCGGATGGCGACCTCCGAGGGCTACCCGCCGATGGAGATGTACAAGCCGGGCACCCAGGAGCTCACCGGCGTCGACCCGGACCTCGCCGCCGCGATCGCGGCCAAGCTCGGCCTGGAGGCCACGGTGACCAACGCCGCCTTCGACGGCCTCATCCCGGGCCTGCAGGCGGGCCGGTGGGACGTGGTGATGTCCTCGATGAGCGACACCGAGGAGCGCCGGGCGGCCGTCGACTTCGTCGACTACTTCAACGCCGGCGGGGCCATCATGGTCAAGAAGGGCAACCCCGAGGGCATCAAGACCCTTGAGGACCTGTGCGGCCGCACCGTCGTGCTGGCCAAGGGCAGCTCGAACCTCGCCATCGGGCAGCGGCAGGACGAGAAGTGCGCCAAGAAGATGCAGATCATGCAGAGTGAGGACGCGCCGACCGGTCTGCTCAGCATCGACTCCGGCCGCGCGGCCGCGACCATCGTCGACTCGCCCGTCGCGGCGATGTACGCCAAGGACACCGGCAAGTACGACGTGCTGCCCGAGCAGTACGACGCCGGCCCCTGGGGCATCGCCGTCGACCGCCGCAACACCGCGCTGCGCGACGCCGTCGCCAAGGCCATGCAGGAGCTGACGGCCGACGGCGGCTACAAGGCGATTCTGGACAAGTACGGCGTCGCGAGCAACGCCGTACCCGAGGTGATGGTCAACACCAAGCCATGGAAGTGACCAAGACCCCCCAGACCGCCGAGGCCGCGCACCTGCCGATCGACGCGGTCCGCCCGCCGCGGCCCGGCCGGTGGATCGCCGCGGTGGTCGCCGCGTCCGCCCTGGTCTGGCTGGCCTACACGATCATCGTCAACGAGAACCTGCACTGGGACGTCATCGCCGAGTACCTGATGGACGGCAGGGTCCTGGGCGGCCTGTGGGTCACGATCCAGCTCACCGTGCTGTCGATGGTGATCGGCCTGGCGCTGGGCATCCTCGCCGCCGTGATGCAGCTGTCCGGCAGCCCGGTGCTGCGGGGCGCCTCGGCGCTCTACACCTGGTTCTTCCGCGGCACCCCGCTGCTGGTCCAGCTCATCTTCTGGTTCAACATCGGGCTGGTCTTCCCCTCCTTCGGCATCGGCGTGCCGTTCGACGGCCCCAAGCTGGTCGAGTGGCAGGCCAACGAGCTGATCACGCCCTTCACCGCGGCCCTGCTCGGTCTGGCGATCAACGAGGGCGCCTACATGGCCGAGATCGTCCGGGCGGGCATCCGCTCGGTGGACCCCGGCCAGCGCGAGGCGGCCGAGGCGCTCGGCATGTCGCACCGGCAGGTGCTCCGCCGGGTCGTGCTCCCCCAGGCGATGCGGGTGATCATCCCGCCCACCGGCAACCAGTTCATCTCGATGCTCAAGACCACCTCGATGGTCTCGGTCATCGCCGGGGCCGAACTGCTGACGGTCTCCCAGCGCATCTACCTCGGCAACTTCGAGGTGATCGCGATGCTCATCGTGGCCTCCATCTGGTACATCGTGCTCACCACTATCGCGAGCGTCGGCCAGCACTTCATCGAGAAGCGGTTCGAGCGCGGCCACCACGCGCTGCAGACCAGGGTCCGCCGCAACCTGCGGCCGTTCGGCAAGGGGAACGTGTGATGGCCGAGCCCATGGTGAAGATCCGCTCGGCGCGCAAGTGCTTCGGCTCCGTCGAGGTGCTCAAGGGCATCAGCCTGGACGTGCCCGAGGGCGGTGTCGTCTGCGTCGTCGGCCCGTCCGGGTCCGGCAAGTCGACGCTGCTGCGCTGCGTCAACCGGCTGGAGACCATCGACTCCGGCCGCATCTGGGTGGACGGCGACCTGATCGGCTACGCCGAGCAGGGCGACCGGCTCCACCACCTGCGCCCCGCCCAGCTCTGCCGCCAGCGCCAGGACATCGGCATGGTCTTCCAGCGCTTCCACCTGTTCCCGCACCGTACGGCGCTGGAGAACGTCATGGAGGGCCCGGTCGTCGTCAAGGGCGTCGCCAAGGGTCGGGCCAGGGAGAGGGCGATGGAACTGCTGGAGCGGGTGGATCTCGCCGACCGCGCGGGCCACTACCCCGCCCAGCTCTCCGGAGGCCAGCAGCAGCGCGTGGCGATCGCCCGCAGCCTGGCCATGGACCCCAAGCTGATGCTCTTCGACGAGCCGACCAGCGCGCTCGACCCCGAGCTGGTCCAGGAGGTGCTCGCGGTCATGCGGGACCTGGCCGCCAGCGGCATGACGATGATGGTGGTGACCCACGAGATGGGATTCGCCCGCGAGGTCGGCGACAACCTGATCTTCATTGACGGCGGCGTGATCGTCGAGCAGGGACACCCCCGCGACGTGCTCGCCAACCCGCGCCACGAGCGCTTCCGCGCCTTCCTCGGGCAGGTTCTGTGACCCACTTCGACCTGCTGCTCCGGGGCGGCCTGGTGATCGACGGTACGGCGGCGCCCGACGCCGCCCGGCACGCCGACGTCGGCGTCCTCGACGGCCGCCTCACCCTGCTGCCGCCGGGGGCACCCGCCACCGCGCGCGAGACAGCGGACCTGACCGGTCTCGTCCTCGCCCCCGGCTTCATCGACGTGCACACCCACTCCGACGGCGTCACCCTGATCGACGGGGAGCTGGGCGGCGACATGGTCCGGGCCGCCGTCCTTCAGGGGGTCACCACGGAGATCTGCGGCAACTGCGGTTCCAGCCTCTTCCCCGCCCTGCCCGGACGGCTGGCCGCGATGCGCGCGGAGACCCGGGTCTACTTCGGCGGCGACGTCGGGATGTACGAGGGCTTCGCCGAGTTCGCCGCCGCGCACGCCGCGGTGCCCCGCGCCAACCACATCACCTCCCTGGTCGGGCACGGCACGCTCCGCGCCGGGGTGATCGGCCCCGTCGACCGTGCCGCCACCCCCGGTGAGCTGGACACCATGTGCGCGCTGCTCGACCGGGCGCTGTCGGCGGGGGCGGCGGGGCTGTCGACCGGGCTCATCTACACCCCCGGCACCTACGCGAGCACCGACGAGGTCGTCGCGCTGGCGGCCGTGGCGGCCGCGCACGGCAAGCCTTACGTCACCCACCTGCGCGATGAGATGTCGCGGGTGGAGGAGGCGCTGGAGGAGGCCGTCGAGATCGGGCGCAGAAGCGGCGCGCCGCTGCACGTCTCCCACCACAAGACGGCGGGCAAGTACGCCTGGGGACTGACCCGGCGCACCCTGCCGAAGCTCGCCGCCCTGCGCGCCGGGGGCATGGACGTGACCTGCGACGTCTACCCCTACACCGCGGGGAGCACGGCGCTGGGCGCGATGCTCCCACCCTGGGCCTCGGACGGCGGGATCGCCGCGCTGACGGCGCGGCTGGCCGACCCCGGACAGCGCGACCTGATGCGCCGGGCCATCGCCGAGGGCGTCCCCGGCTGGGAGAACACCGTCGGCAACGGCGGCTGGGACCGCATCTCGATCGCGTGCGCGCCGCGCCACCCCGAGACGGAGGGGCACACGATCGCCGAGCTGGCCGCCGCGCGCGGCCAGGACCCCCTCGACATGGCCGCCGAACTGCTCGTCGCCGAGCAGGGCGAGGTGACGATCATCAGCCACTCCATGATCGAGGACGACGTGCGGCGGGTGCTGGCCGCGCCGTACTCGATGATCGGTTCCGACGGGGTGCCCAAGCCCGGCGGCCGGCCCCACCCCCGCTGGGCGGGGACGTTCCCGCGCGTGCTCGGGCACTACGTCAGGGAGCTGGGACTGCTGAGCCTGGAGACGGCGGTGCACAAGATGACGGGCATGGCCGCGGCCAGGTTCGGACTGACGGAACGCGGCGTCATCAGGGACGGCGCCCACGCCGACCTGGTCGTCTTCGACCCCGGCACGGTCGCCGACGGCGCCACCTTCGCCGACCCGCTGGTCCCCCCGGCGGGGATCCACCGGGTGATCGTCGCCGGTGAGACGGTGATCAGGGACGGGGCCGAGACCGGCGCCCGGCCCGGGGCGGTGCTGGCCACGTGAGAGGAGACCTCGCGCCGCCCGCGGTGGCGGCCTCTGCAAGGATGACGGGTTCCGGAAGGGTGAGACGATGACAGAGCTCGACGCGGCGTGCGAGGGCGGCACCTGCACGGTGGCCGTGTCGGTGCCGGGACTGATCTCCCTCGACGAGGACACCGAGCTGACCCTCGCGAGCACCGGCAAGCTGCTGCTGCTCGCCGCGGTGGCCCGGGCGATCGCCGCGGGGGAGCTCGACCCCGCCGAGGTCGTGGAGATCCAGGAGGACGACCGCTGCGGCGGCTCCGGCCTGCTCGGCGACCTGTCCGCCCGCCGCTGGGCCGTCGGGGACCTCGCCGTGCTCACCGCCTCGGTCAGCGACAACACCGCGACCAACGCGCTGCTGCGCCGGCTCGGCCTGGACCGGGTGGCCGAGGACGCCGCCGCGCTCGGCTTCGTCCGGACGCGGATCCTCGACCGGATCCGCGAGCCGCGCCTGCCCTCGCACCCGCCGACCTTCGCCGTCGGTACGGCCGGCGAGCTCGCCCGGTTCGCGGCCGGGCTCGACGGCCGGCAGGAGTGGACCCGGCTCATGCTGGGCTGGATGGCCTGCAACACCGACCGGAGCATGGTCCCCGCCCTGCTGCCGCACGAGCCGGAGGACCGGGAGGTGCCCGCCTCCGTCCCGCCCGGAAGGGTCTGGGTGGCGAACAAGACCGGCACCGACGTCGGCGTGCGGGCCGACGTCGGGGTGATGATCGGCTCCGGTCGCCGGATCGGCTACGCCGTGCTGGCCAACGGCCCCGCCGGAGACGAGCACGCCCTGCTGGAGAGCGTCCGCCAGGCCGGCCTGGCCATCGGCCGCCTGGCCGGCCTGCCCGCCGGTCGGCGCTGACCACCTGACGGGCCGGCCCCGCCGGTCGGCGCTGAGCATCCGGCGGGTTACCGCTGACCGCCGGTCTGCGCGGCCTGCCCGGTCCGCTCGGTCTGCCCGCCGGTCGGCGCCGACCGCCTGGCGGGCCCTGCGGGGTCATCGCCGACCGGCTGGGCCGGTGCGCCCGAGACCCCGCGCGCACCGGCCCGGCCGGCTATGCCGGCGCGACCTCCCCGGCCCGTGACAGGACCAGCTCCACCAGATCGGCGACGGCCCCGTCCGCGCAGGCGCCCACCACGACGCCGGCCGCGGCCCGGACCTCCGGATGACCGTCACCGACCGCGACGCCGAGCCCGGCGGTTTCGATCATGTCGATGTCGTTCGGGTTGTCGCCGATGGCCGCCACCTGCTCCAGCGGCACGCCCCGGGAGGCGGCCAGCTCGCGGAGCGCGGCGCCCTTGGTGGCGCCCACGGGCAGCACTTCCAGGTAGGTGGCCTCGGAACGGACCGTGATCGTCCCCGGGATGTCCAGATCAGGCAGCGGGTCGCCGATCAGCATGCACTTGGTGATCTCGCCCGGGGGCAGCGCGGACCAGTCGCCCGGATCGCGCAGCGTGATCCCGTCCCGGCGGGCGTAGTCCCGCAGCTGGGGCACGTCGTGGACCGCCAGCGCCTCGCCGCCGGAGAACGCCACCGGATAGACACCCTCCGGCAGCCCGTCGAACCGGTCGAGCAGCGCCTTCCACGCGTCCGCCGGCAGGTGGCGGGAGCGCAGCACGGCTCCCGTGCCGAGGTCCACGGTCCGGGCGCCGTTGTAGAGGATCGCCGCCCCGGTGAGGCCCAGCTCCTCGTAGTAGCGCAGGGCCGAGGCCTCCATCCGCCCGGTCGCGATGACCACCTCTCCGCCCGCGGCGAGGAAACGGCGCAGCGCGTCCCGGCCGGAGGGCACCATGGCCAGGTCGCGTCCGACGAGCGTCCCGTCCAGATCGGTGACGATCCACCGGATCACGAGACCTCCCTCGCCGTGGAGACCTCGGCCATCACCGAACCCGCGAGGTCGAAGCCGCCCACGCAGGCGAGGTAGCCACCGGGGGTGAAGATGTCGCCGGACAGCGGGATGTACGTGCCGCCGGCCCGCTCCACCAGCAGCGAACCGGCCGCCACGTCCCAGGCGTTGACATGCGTGCCGTACGCGACGTCGGACCAGCCGGCGGCGATGTGCGCCAGCTTCAGCGCCGCGCTTCCCGGGCGGCGCGTGCTGGCGAAGGCGTTGACCATCCGGGCGAAGCGGTGCAGCGCCGCGTCGCCGCCCGCGGCCAGGTCACGCGGTGTGGGATAGCTCGACAGCAGCACCGCCTCCCGGTCGGTGCGCGCGCCGGAGCTGCGGATCGGCTTGCCGTTGCAGAAGGCCCCGTCGAGCGAGGCGGTGAACTCGTCGTCGCGGACGGGGTCGTAGACGGTGCCCGCCACCACCTTTCCGTCCACCACGGCTCCGATGGAGGTGCAGAAGAACGGCAGGCCCGCGGCGAAGTTCGCGGTGCCGTCGATGGGGTCGACGTACCAGCGGATGTCGCCCTCCCCCCGGACCCCGCCCTCCTCTCCCTCCACGACGCTGCCCGGGCACAGGCGGTCCAGGACCTCGCGGATGCGCTCCTCGGCGGCCTTGTCGTGCTCGGTCACCGGGTCGTGGAAGTCGCGTTTGGTCTTCACCTCGGGCCGGGAGCGGAAAGCGTCCCTGAGCTGGTCGCCGACCGCTCTGGCCGCCTCGACCGCGATGGCGGCCAGCTCGCGCGAAGTGTTCATATCCATGTCTCCTCCAGGAGGTTCAGAAGTCCGCGGGGGTCCTCGACTGTCGCCTGAGGGCTCTGGCGCACCTTGTAGGGGATCTCGTCGGTGCTCCGGGAGACCATCAGGACGGTGGCCCCCACTCCGGCGCGGGCGCCGCAGACCACGTCGCGGTCGTAGTTGTCGCCGACGTACCAGGTCTCCGCGGGGTCGACGCCCAGTGCCCGGCAGGCGATCCAGATCATCTCCGGATTGGGTTTGCGCACGCCGACCTCGTCGCTGTAGACCTGCACCGCCACCTGGCGGTCGAGGCCGTTGAGGGCCATGTAGTCACGGTGGACGGCTCCGCACAGCGCGTTGCTGACGACCGCGGGCGTGACGTCGTGCGCCCAGCAGGCGGTCAGCAGCTCCTGCAGCGCGGGCCGGGTCTTGCGGTCGCTGCGCAGCTCGCCCATCCGCCTGCAGAGCGGCGTCGCCTCGGCGATCACCAGCGAGCGGGCCTGCTCCGGCCAGTCGCCCGCCACGAAGTCGGCCCAGAACCCGCGGTGCGTCATCTCCGCCGGGGCGAACTGCCGGGAGGTGGAGTCCTTCCAGTACTTGTCGGCGCGCGCGCCGGCCCGGATGTCGCTCTCGACGTCGTCGAGGCCGAGGCCGTGGAAGCCGGCCCTGAGGAGGAGGTCGTGCACCTCCGCGGCGAGCTCGGCCGCCCACGACGGGCGCCGGGAGGTCTCCACGATGACACCGCCGAAGTCCAGCAGCAACGCCTTGGGCCGGATCACGCCCCCACCTCCGTCCGGTCCCAGGAGGAGAGCCGGACGCCGTCGGCGCCGAACAGGTGCATCTGGTCGGTCCAGCAGGTCAGCACGTCGCCGGCGGCGGCCTCGACCGGCGTGTAGGAGACCGCGTACAGCTCGGTGTCCAGGATGCGCAGCCGTACGGTCCAGGAGGAGCCGGCCGGCAGGACGGCCTCGACCACGGCCTCCTCGTGCCAGGCGGTGCCGGGCGGCGTGCCCAGACGCAGCGCCTCGGGCCGGATGCCCACGGCGGTGGGGGCGCACTGCCCGGCGCGGGCCTCGATGGAGCGCATCAGCGAGCCGGCCAGGCCGGTGGGGGAGGGGCCGACGTCGACGATCGCCATCGGCGGGCTGCCGACGAACTCGGCGACGAACCGGTTGGCGGGCCTGGCGTACATCTCCATCGGGGCGGCCAGCTGCTGCAGCTCGCCGTCCTTCATGACCGCGACGTCGGTGGCCATCGTGAGCGCCTCGAGCTGGTCGTGGGTGACGAAGACGATCGTCGCGCCGGACTCCTCGTGGATGCGTTTGAGCTCGGCGCGCATCTCCAGGCGGAGCTGGGCGTCGAGGTTGGACAGCGGCTCGTCGAGCAGCAGCACCGTGGGGTTGATCGCCAGCATCCTGGCCAGTGCGACGCGCTGCTGCTGGCCGCCGGAGAGCTGGGAGGGGTAGCGGTCCATGGCGGCGTCGACGTGGACCATCTTGAGCGCCGTCTCCGCCCTGGCCCGCCTCTCGGGACCGGGCACCTTGCGCATGCGCAGGCCGAACTCGACGTTCTCACGCACCGACAGGTGGGGCCAGAGCGCGTAGTTCTGGAAGACCAGCCCCATGCCGCGCTTCTCCGGCGGGACGTAGAGACCGCGCTCGACGGAGTCGAGGACCCGGTCGCCGACGGCGATGCTGCCCGCGGTCGGCTGCTCGAGCCCGGCTATCATCCGCAGCGTGGTGGTCTTCCCGCAGCCGGAGGGGCCGAGCAGGCACATGAACGCGCCGTCGGGAACGGTCAGGTCGAGGTTCTTCACAGCGTAGTCGCCACCGCCGTAGCTCTTGGCGACTCCGCTGAGGGTGATGTTCGGCATCTATCCTCCTAGGCCGGACGCCAGGCTGCTCTTGGTCAGACGCTGGGTCAGGTAGGTCATGGTGAAGGAGACCAAGGCGATCACGAGTACGACCGCGTTGGCGAGCTGGGTGTATCCGTAGTCCACGAGGCCGATCGACAGGGTCGTCAGGAGCTGCGTCCCGGTGGTGGTCAGCATGATGACGATGCTGAGCTCCTTGAGCCCGGAGATGAACGGCAGCACGATCCCTGTGACGAGAGCGCCCTTCTGGATCGGGAAGATGATCCGCCGCATCCGCTGCGACCAGGAGGCCCCGGCGATCTGCGCGGCCTCCTCCGGCTCGCGGCCGAGCTGCATCATCGCCGCGATGCCCGAGCGCGAGCTGTACGGCAGGTGCGTCACGGCCATCACCAGGATCAGCAGGAACGTCGTCCCGTACAGCGCGGGGAGGGGTCCCCTGGCGACGGCGAACAGCGACAGCGAGGCGGCCGCGAACGCGATGCCGGGGATGAGGTAGGGCAGGAAGGAGACCTGCCGGAGGAACGCGGCGACGCGTGGAGCCGTCCCGCGCACCACGACGTACCCGATCAGCAGGCCGGCGACCGCGCAGATCAGCGAGGCCAGGCCGACGATGCGCAGCGAGTTCCACGCCGCCGTCCACAGCTCCGAACCGCGCAGGACACCGTGCGGGAAGCCGACCGCTCCGGGCAGCTTCTCGGCGAGCCAGTAGTCGAGGGTGAAGGTCGACAGGTCCAGCGGTGTACGGGTGACCGTCGACAGCAGCAGCGTGAACACCGGGACCAGGACGCTCACCACGAAGACCAGCAGGCCCAGCCCGAACAGAGGCCAGCGCCAGCGGCGCAGGTCGCTCAGCCGGTCCATCGCGCCCTTGCCGCCCACGGTGACGAACCGGCGGTGCTCGCGCATCAACCGGGTGTCGGTGAGGACGATCAGGACTCCGATGACCACGATGACGGTGGCGAGCACGGACGCCACGCCGGTGCTGCGGTCCCGGATCGACTGGAACAGCCCCGTGGACAGCACCCGGTAGTCGGCCGGCAGGCCGAGCACGTAGGGCGTGCCGAACGTGCCGAGCACCCGGCCGACCACCAGCAGCACGGCGGAGGACAGCGCCGGGAGCATCAGCGGCACCACGATCCGCCGGATGACGGTCCGCTGCGGGGCGCCGAGGATCCGCGCGGAGTCCTCCAGCTGCGCGTCGATGCGGCGCAGCGCGTTCCCGACCAGGAGCAGCACGAACGGGTAGTAGTGCAGCCCCAGGGTGACGATGATCGGTACCGCGCCGTAGGCGAGCCAGTCGGGGGTCCGGATGCCCTGGGCCTGCAGGAACCCGACCTGCCCGGCGGCCCGCTCGTTCTTGAACAGCGACAGCCAGGCCAGGGAGAAGGTCCACGAGGGCAGCATGTAGGGGACCACCAGGGCACCGGCGAGCCACTTGCGCCCCGGCACGTTGGTCCTGGTCACCAGCCAGGCCATGCCGCCCCCGACGACCAGCGCGAACAGCGTGGTGCCCACCGCGATCACCAGCGTGTTGAGCAGCGGCTCCCAGAACAGCAGGCCGCTGATCTGGGACCGGAACACCCGCCACATGTAGTAGCCGGTCCATTCGCCCGGCTGCTGCCCGGCGTGCACGTCGTCGCCGTACTGCAGGCGGAAGGCGTCCGACAGCACCGCGATCAGCGGTGCCACGACAAGATAGGCGAGCAAAATGACAAGGATCAGCCCGAGTGCGGCGGTGGGGTCGTGGCGCAGCACGCGGAGCCGGTACACCAGTCTGCGCCGCCTAGAGGGAGGTGGCGGCGTTTCCGGCTTGGTGAGAAGAGCCATGGGTACTTCCTTCAGGGGGTTGGCGAGGACCGACGCGGTGCGCGGCCCGTCGGCTTCCTCAGTGGCTTCGCTTGGTCATCAGTGGCTCCGTTTGAGCATCGCGTCGGCGAGCGCGTCGGCCGCCTCGCCGAGCCGTCGGCCCACCGCGTCGAGACGCGACAGCAGCTCGCGTCCGCGTAGGGTGTCCATCTCCAGCGGCCCGGTGAACAGCTCGGTGAGCCGGGTCTGGTAGAGCTGGCGGACCCGGCTGCAGGCCTTGCGCGTGGCCAGCACGGCCACGGTGACCGAGCCGGGATCCTCGATCATCTTCAGGACGGCGGTCTCCAGCTCGTCGAGGCCGTCGATCACCGCCTGCAGCGGCTCGACGGCGAAGCCGAGATCCTCCGGTCCGAACAGGTCGGTCTCGCGTACGTAGTCGCGCAGATGGTCCAGCACGTCGTCGATCGACCGCGAGATCCGGAACAGGTCCTCCCGGTCGATGGGGGTGGCCAGCACCCGCCGCAGGACGCGCACCAGCTCGCCCCGCGCCGCGTCGCCCTCGTGCTCCACCTCGGCCATCTGGGTGCGCGCGGCCGACCGTTCGATCTCGCCGGTCGCGGTCGAGCGGGCCAGTACGGCTCCTGCCCGGACGACGGCGACCTGGTGGCGGACCAGGTCGACGACCCGCCGCCCGGACCGGCCGCGCACATCGTCCCAGGCCCGCCGGAACCGCCGGGCGCGGCCGTCGGCGCCGCTCACAGCAGCCTCAGCGCGAGCCCGGCCAGGCAGCCCAGGGCCATCGACGACGGCAGCGTGACCAGCCATGCCGTACCCATGTTCATGACGCTCTGCCATCGCACTCTCCTGGCTCCCTCACTGGCCGCCACGCCGACGACTCCGGCTGTGATCGACTGGGTCATGCTCACCGGACTGCCCAGAGCCGAGCTGCCCAGGACGGCGCCGGTGGCCGCCGTCTCGGCGGAGACGATGTGCAGCGGCCGGGTGATGACCAGGCCGCGGCCCAGCCGCTCCCCGACACGGGTCAGGCTGGTCAGGGCTCCGGCGAGGAAGAGTGCCACCAGGACGGCCATCCACGCCGGCGGCACCTCGACGGGGCCGACCCCGCCCAGCCCCTCGCGGCCCACGTCGACCGCGACGCTCACCACCGCGATCATCTTCTGGCCGTCGTTCACCGCGTAGGCCACGCACTGGGCCGCGTAGGCCAGCAGGTGGGCGGCGAGCACGAGCCGGGGCATCCGGCGGTAGGACGGAACCCTGCGCGACAGGGTCCCCAGCAGGTAGCCCAGGGCCAGGCCGACCAGGGGCGCGCCGGCCCCGATCGCCAGGACCGCGCCCAGACTCGACCACGACACCGGCAGGCCGGCGCCGAACCCCGCGCCGGTGATGCCGCCGATCACCGCGAGCGTCAGGCTGGTCGGCAGGCCCCTGCCGGTCAGGACCGCGACCACGGCCACCGCGATCACCACCCCCGCCAGGAACGCCGTCGCCCCGCCGCTCGTCCCCAGCCCCGCCAGCCGCTCGGTGAAGGTCCGGGCGACCGCGATGCCCAGCAGGTACGGTCCGGCGAAGAGCACCACCACGAGCAGCGAGGCGATCGCCCATCCCGGCGAGCGGGGGAACCTGAGCCCGAGGCCGATGAGCGTGGCTCCGTCGTTGGCCCCGCTGATCAGCACGAAGAGGATCGCGACCGTGGCGAAGGCGAGCGTCCACCCCATCAGAGGTAGGGCCGCTGGTCGCGTTTGTGATCTTCGTAGTGCCGGCGCGCGGTCCTGACCTCGGGCAGGCTCGACACCTCGGCCACCGGCACGTCCCACCAGGCCGTGGTCTCTGGGCCTGGGCCGGGGACGGGCTGGACGTGGACGACCGTGGTGCGCGCGGACGCCATGGCCTTGGCCAGTGCGGTCCGCAGCGTGCCGGGGTCGTTCGCCGTCAGCACGTCGGCGCCCAGGCTGGCGGCGTTGGCGGCCAGGTCCACCGGGAGGAAGGCCCCGTCGAGCTCGCCCGAGGGGCCGCGCATCCGGTAGGAGGTGCCGAGCCGCTGGGCGCCGACGGATTCGCTGAGGTTGCCGATGGAGGCGAAGCCGTGGTTGTCGACCAGCACCACGACGAGTTTGACGCCCTCCTGCACGGCGGTGGCGATCTCCTGGGCCATCATCAGGTAGGAGCCGTCGCCGACCAGCACGAACACCTCTCGCTCCGGCGCGGCCAGCTTCACCCCGAGCCCGCCGGCGATCTCGTACCCCATGCAGGAGTAGCCGTACTCCACGTGGTACTGGCCGGGGTCGGTGGCCCGCCACAGCTTGTGCAGGTCGCCGGGCATCGACCCGGCCGCGTTGACCACCACGCCGCCCTCGGCGGCCTGGTTGACGATTCCCAGCACCACCGGCTGGGTCAGCTCCGTCCCCCCGTAGGCGCGCTCGATCTCGGCCTGCCAGTCGCGGGTCAGCTCGGTGGCTCTGGCGCTCCATGCGGGGTCGGCGTTCCAGTCGCCGGGCTCCAGCGCGTCCAGCGCTTGGCGGGCGTCGGCGACGAGCATCTGGCCGGAGTGCTTGGCCGCGTCGAAGGCGGTGACGTTGATGTTGAGGAAGGCCGCGCCGGCGAACAGCGTGCGTGAGGCGGTGGTGAAGTCGCTGTAGCGGGTGCCGATGCCGATGACCAGATCGGCCTCGCGGGCCAGGGTGTTGGCCGCGGCGCTGCCGGTGTGGCCGATCGCGCCGGCGGCGTACGGGTGGTCGTACGGCACGGCGCCCTTGCCCGCCTGGGTCTCGGTGACCGGGATGCGGTGGCGGGCGGCGAAGGCGGCCAGCTGATGCGAGGCCTGGCTGTGTTTGACGCCGCCGCCGGCCACGATCAGCGGCCGACGTGATCGCCGCAGCAGGTCCTGGGCGCGGGCCAGCGCGGCGGGTTCGGGCACCGGGCGGGCCACGTGCCAGACGCGCCGGCGGAACAGCTCCTCGGGCCAGTCGTAGGCCTCGGCCTGGACGTCCTGGGGCAGGGCCAGGGTGACCGCGCCGGTCTCGGCCGGGTCGGTCAGCACCCGCATCGCGGCCAGCAGTGCCGAGGGCAACTGCTCGGGGCGGTTGATCCGGTCGAAGAAGCGGCTGACCGGCCGCAGGGTGTCGTTGACGGTGACGTCGTAGGAGCGGGGGTCTTCCAGCTCCTGCAGCACCGGGGAGGCGGCGCGAGTGGCGAAGACGTCGCCGGGCAGCAGCAGCACCGGGATGCGGTTGATGGTGGCCAGGGCGGCGCCGGTGACGAGGTTGGTGGCGCCGGGGCCGATGGAGGTGGTGCAGGCGAAGGTGGACAGGCGGTCGCGGGTACGGGCGTAGCCGACGGCGGTGTGCACCATGGCCTGTTCGTTGCGGGCCAGGTAGTAGGGCAGGGCCGCGTGGGTGCCGGCGCCCTGTTCGGCGAGGGCCTGGCCGATGCCGGCGACGTTGCCGTGGCCGAAGATGCCCAGGCATCCGGCGATCAGCCGCTGCTCGGCGCCGTCGCGTTCGGTCCACTGCTGGGCGAGGAAGCGCACGAGCGCCTGGGCCACTGTCAGTCTCATGGAGCGTCTCCAGGGGATCCGCCACGGGCGTCCGTGACGCGACGCGGCAGGCGGGGGTCGACCACCTGGTCCGCCCAGGAGGAGCGGATCCAGGCGTGATTGGGATCGTCGCAGAAGGCCATGGACCGCGTGGGGGCGGGTCCGGCCAGGACGTTGAGGTAGTACAGGTCGTAGCCGGGGGCGGCCATCGACGGGCCGTG
>NZ_JBVJHH010000035.1:0-124946 GCF_055586905.1 Streptosporangium sp. NPDC048886 | reverse complement strand
CTTCCCTCGACAAGAAGAATGATCAACCAAGGGCTGTCTCACTGAGAAATCAGGCGCGGCCTCACTAGCCACCAAGGTTAAAGATCAAGCTAGGGTCTGTCGCGAAAGTTGATCAAGGTCGTAGATGATCACGGTCGCAACAGACCCCAGTCTTAACGCGTAGACAGGTAGACAGCCTCAAGTTCGGACAGATCTGGACAGTCGGACCTGCGTGCTCTCAGCCGGAGTGGAGGATCCGGAAGCGGCCGGGTTCCGCCGGATCTCGATCAACGACCTGGACCGGCGCCCAAGCCCATTGCCAGACGCTGATGCCTGGCGTGCGGGAGAACCGGATCTGCCCGCGGGTGCCTTCGACTGCGACGCGCGGCCAGGATTCGGCGGTGCGCGCCCGGTCCGTGCCGTGAGAACGCAGCACCTCGGCGAGGACGGTGACCGTGTCGTAGCCCTCGAAGGCGACGAAGGAGGGCGCTTCGGCCAACCGTTCGCGGAGGGCCGTCTCGACTCGTGCACCGAGTGGGCCGAGGCGCTCGGGCAGGTAGCGCAGGAACGGGATCGCGGCGCCGTCGTCGCCCAGCGACCTCGCCCATTCGGCGGACTCCGGCTGCCCGGCCGGAGCACCGATCATGATCTCGGCGAGGCGCTGGTCGCGGCGGACGGACTTGACGATCGACACCGCCGGTTCCGGATGGCCGACCAGAAGAAGGAGGGCTGTCGCGCGATTGTCGAGGAGTTCCTCGCACACGGCCGCGGGGGTGAGCGCGCCCATGTCGAGTTCGATGACGGTGCCGCCGCGTGGAGCGAGGTGGTCCCGCAGAATGCGGGCCCCAGACGCCCAGTAGACACTCGGCTGGGCTGCTACGGCGATCCGGCTGTGGCCCGCCTTGAGGAGGAAGTCCGCGTAGATCCGCCAGCCGTGGGACTGCGCCGGGGCGAGGCGCGCGACCCATTCGGTCGGCTGTTCGGTGAGCGCGTCGAGAACCGCCGACGAGCAGAGGAACGGCAGGCCGAGGGCGTCGGCCCGGGCGGCGGCGGCGCGGGCGACGACGCTGTGATACTCCCCGGCCAGGGCGGCCACGCCCAGGCGGGCCAGTTCGTCCACGGCCGCCGCGGCCCTCTGCGGATCAGCCGCGGTGTCTCGGACCACCAGTTCGAGTGGTCTTCCGACGATCCCGCCGGCGTCATTGACTTCGCGAACGGCCAGTTCGAGTCCAGCGAGCAAGTGCTGGCCCGCCTCGACCCATCCAGGCCGAGTCAGCGGAACGAGAGCGCCGATCCGGACGGATGATCCGTCGGCCCGCTCCGCTCCAGGTGGCGATGGTGGCGTATTCATGCGTTGGCGTCTTCCGTGTGACGATTCGGTGGCGGTTTGCCCGGATCGCAGAGTATTGCCCCCGGCAACGACGGCTCCAGTGGCCCCCACCGGCCGTTCTTCAGATCACCACGTCCCACGGACCATGATCACCTGCGACCTTGGTCCACTTTCGCGACAGCCCCTGGTCCTGCCGTGAGAGTGGAGCCGGTCACCGTGACCGTTCGCCGCCCCGGCGTCCGGGCTTCGGTACCGCCGCCCGGCACCGGGAGCGTCCCGCACGGTGGAGCCGGCGCCGGTGGTGGCGGCGAGCGGCTGTAGAACTCGGCCCCCTCAGGTCGCGGGCGGCGTCACCGAGGGTTCAGGATCTCGGTGATCCGGAGGAACCCGTCCGTGCCGTGACCCCGTCCGATGGCGCGGCGTGCCAGGCCTTCGGCCGCGCGCATCACGCCCGCGTCGATGCCGTGGGCCTCGGAGGTGTGGATGATGTGGGCCATGGACGACACCGCCGAGGTGATCGGGTTGCCCTCGCCGGAGAATCCGCCGCTGTCCACTTCCTCCGCGGCCTGCTCGAAGATCGGCGGAAGGATCGCGCCGATGCCCTTGGCGAACGGTGCCAGCTCCCGCGCGGTGACGCCTTCCGCCCTCGCCACGGCCAGTGCGTGCGCGTAGCCCGCCATCGCGGTCCAGAAGATGTCGAGCAGCGCGATGTCGTACGCAGCCGCCCGGCCGATCTCCTCGCCGAGGTGGGTGTGGGTGCCCCCCAGCGCGTCCAGCACCGGCCGGTGCTCCCGGTAGACCTCCTCGGGGCCGCTGTGCAGGAAGACCGCGGCCGGCGTGCCGATGGTCGTGGTCGGCGTCATGATCGCACCGTCCAGATACCCGATGCCGTGCTCGGCCGCCCAGGCCGCGGCGTTCCGGGCCCGGTCGGGGGTGTCGGCGGTCAGGTTCGCGATCGTGCGCCCCTTGAGCGCGTCGGCGACCGCACCGCGCCGCACGATGGCGTCCACCGCGTCGTAGTTCACCACGCAGAGCACGGTCAACCCGCTTGCGGCGACCGCCGCCTCGGGCGACGGGACGCCGACCGCGCCCCGCTCGACCAGTTCCCGGTCCCTGCCCGGCGTCCGGTTCCAGACCGTGGTGCGCAGGCCGGCGTCCAGGAAGGCGCCGGCCAGGGCCCGGCCCATCGGCCCCAGGCCGAGCACGGTGACGGCAGACTGTTCGGTGTGCGAGGGCATGCCTCAACTCCTCGATAAAGAATGAACGACCGGTGATGAACGGGATGAAGATGACACGCAGCCGCGCCCAGGACCCGAATGTGTGCGGAGTGACGGCCGCGATCGCCGTGATCGACGGCAAGTGGAAGACGATCTTGCTCTGGCTGCTGGAGTCCGGTCCGCACCGCCCCGGCGAGCTGCGCCGGCGGCTGCCGGGCCTCACCGAGAAGGTGCTGACTCACACGCTCCGGGAGATGGAGGCCGACGGACTGGTCCACCGGGAGGTGCACGACGTACGGCCGCTGAAGACCGTGTACTCCCTGACCGCGTTCGGCCGCGAGCTCTCCGAGGCGTTGGAGCCTCTTTCCGACTGGGGCCACCGCCGCCTGGAGAAGCTGGCCGAGGCCCGGCCGATCTCCTGATGCACCGCCGGCCGCCCCCTCTCACCCGGATCCGGCGGCCCTCCGACCGCCCACGACCAAGCTTCGGGCCGGCCCGGTCCACCGGCAAGTACCCACAAAAAAGTGGCTATCGCGGGTGGCGCGGGCACCGGTGCGGACCCGGCCGCCGTCCGGCCACCCCGGCGGCCGTCGTCCGGAGCCGGGAAGGGCGCCGCTCAGCCGGTGGGAGCGGGGTGGGCGAGACCGTCCATGATCAATGCGAACAGGTGGTCGCGGCGGGCGGCGATCGTCGGAGTCTGGTCGGCGATCCACGAGACGGCGCCGACCAGCGCGAACAGATCGAGGCCGTCCACGTCGGGCCGGACGGCGCCCGCCTCCTGGGCGCGCCGCAGCAGCCGCGCCCCGGCGGCGCGCATCGCGCCGCAGGAGGCGTGCAGCGGCGAGGACTCGTCGTCGATCGTGGCCATCATCGAGGTGGCGAGGCCCCGGTAGGCGGCGGTCCCGGAGGTGAACGCGCGCAGCCACTCGGCCAGCGCCTCGGCCGGCGGCCGGTCCGCCTCCAGCGCGGCGGCGTGTCCGGCCAGGTGGTCGAAGCGCCGGCGCAGGAGGGCCTCCAGCAACTCCTCGCGGGTCGCGAAGTGCCGGTAGAGGGTGCCCATGCCGACCTCCGCGCGCCGCGCGATGTCGCGGAGCGACGCCTGCGCGCCCTGTTCCTCGACGACGGTCCGGGCCACCTCGAGGATGCGCGCGCGGTTGCGCAGCGCGTCGGCGCGGGGTGCCCGCGGACGGACGGGGTCTGTTCCGGTCATGCACGCATTCTGACCCATTGACAAGCGGAGCGGCGCTCCGCCTAATATACGGAGCAGTGCTCCGGATATTCCCGGGGCTCCGACGAGGGAGCATCTCCATGGCTGAAACGACGATGATGGCCATCCGCGTCCACACGCAGGGCGGACCCGAGGTCCTCACCTACGAAGAGGTGACCCGCCCCGAGCCCGGACCCGGCGACGTCCTCATCCGGGTTCACGCCGCCGGCGTGAACCCGCCCGACTGGTACGCGCGCAGCGGCTTCACCTTGATCCCCGAGGAGCTGCGCCCGCAGCTGCGCCTGCCGTGGACGCCCGGCTCCGACGCCTCGGGCGTCGTCGTCGCCGTCGGCGAGGGCGTCACCGAGTTCCGCGAGGGCGACGAGGTCTTCGGCATGATCCGCTTCGGCACCATGAACGACGGCGGCCGGACCTACGCCGAGTACACCACCGCGCCGGTCGCCCACCTGGCGCGCAAGCCGTCCGGCATCGACCACGTGGCGGCCGCCGGGATCCCGATGTCCGGGCTCACCGCCTACCAGAACCTCTTCGGCCACGTCGGCCTCGCGGGCGGGGAACGGGTCCTGGTGAACGGCGCGGCCGGGGGCGTCGGGCACTTCGCGGTCCAGCTCGCCAAGATCCGTGACGCCCATGTCATCGGCGTCGCCTCCACCCGCCACGAGGAGTTCCTGCGCGGGCTCGGCGTGGACGAATACGTCGACCACACCCGCACCCGGGCCGAGGAGGCCGTGGGCGAGGTGGACCTGCTGATCGACACGGTCGGCGGCCCGGACGGGCACCGCTTCCTGCCGATCCTGAGGCCCGGCGGGACGATCTGCCCGATCTTCTTCGGCGATTACCACCGCGACCGCGCCGCCGAGCTCGGCATCGCCTTCCGGAGCGGCCAGGTCCGCTCGGACGGCGCGGACATGGCCGAGCTGGCCCGCCTCGTCGACGAGGGCCGTCTCCGCGTCGGCGTCGACAGCGTCTTCCCCCTCGCCGAGGCCGCCCAGGCCCACGCCCGCGCCGCCGAGGGACACATCCAAGGCAAGATCGTCCTCCGCGTCGCCGGGTCCTGACCCCACGGCCCCCGGGCCCGGGGGCCCCGCCGCGGCCGGCGGCACCCCGTGGGCGCCGGGTACCGGAACGGGCCCGTTCCGGCTCCGGACTACGGCACGGCCAAAGGACTGCGGCCCTTCCCCGACCCGCACTTCCCCAACGCCGCCGACGGCGTGCGCGGCGAGTTCAGCTACTACCGGCCTGTGGAGGCGTATCGGACCAAAAAGCGGATCCAGCGCGAGCAGCAGCAGTTGCGGGGCTTCTACGACTCGGTCTCCACCGAGACCCACGCCCCGGACCCCACCCACGGCCAGGCCGCCAAGGCGCTGAGCGGGATGATGGGCGGCACCGTCGCCGAGGCCGACCAGGGTGGCAACCCCGAGAAGGGACGGGCGGCCATCCGGTCGGCCGCACGCCGCAACATCGTCAACACCTACGTGTGGACCGCCGCCGGCGGCTTCCTCGCCGAGACCACCGGCACCACCGACCAGGTCACCGAGACGACCACCGGCTCCTTCACCTTCGACGCCACCGTCGGCGGCAACTGGGGCATCGGCTTCGAAGTGTCCGGCGTGGGCTGCAAGTTCGGCGTCGAGTCCTCCACGGGGACCGGCTACAGCGTCACCCGCACCAAGTCCCCGGAGGAGCACGGAGCCAGCTACTACGCTCAACACCAGTCCGACGAGACCGTTGGAACCAACCCCCGAGGTCTTCATCGAAGCCGGAGCGCTTCACAGGTCTCCGCCATGCCCGCGCCACCCCCAGCGGGACGCGGGGTGCATGTCCGATCCGTTCAAGACAGGCGTGCGGCCGGGTCCGTACCGTTGCGGACATGGCACCTTCGTTCAATCTGATCGGCCTCGTCGTGGCCGACCTCAACAAGTCCCTGTCCTTCTACCGCCGCCTCGGGCTGGACATCCCCCCGACGGCCGACACCGAGCCCCACGTGGAGGTGACCCTGCCCGGCGGGCTACGGCTCGCGTGGGATCGCGTCGACACCATCCGCTCCTTCGACCCGGAGTGGACACCGCCCAGCGGGGACGCGCGGATCAGCCTGGCCTTCGCCTGCGACGGCCCCGCCGAGGTGGACCGGGTCTACGCCGATCTCGTCGAGGCGGGCTACGAGGGGCACAAGGAGCCCTTTGACGCGGTCTGGGGACAGCGCTACGCACTGGTGCGTGATCCGGACGGCAACGGCGTCGACCTGTTCGCGCCGCTGCCGCCGGCCCCGCCCACCCCCTGAACCCCCTCCCCGGACCGGACACCGCGAGGGCCCCGGACGCGCCCGGCCGGGAGGGGCCCCGCTACGCGCCGCCGGACGGGTGTGGGGAGCGGGGTTCCAGGCCCACGGGCGTACGGAGCCGTGGTCGACGACCAGGAGCAGGCCGCCGGGGGTGAGGGCGCGTGCGGCCCGGCGCAGGACGTGCTCGCGGGGGAAGTCGAGGGGGCTGTGCAGGTACTGGGCGCTGATGAGGTCGAAGGCGCCGCGGGGAAGGTGCGGGCCAGGTCGTGCCACTGGGGGGGTGACGAGGTCCTCACACTCGGGGGTGGTCGACAGCGCACGGCCCTGACCGGTTGCGGCGGCCGGTCCCTGGCCCGCGCGGGGAGGGTGCCCGAGGAGAATGAAGCCGGGCCCGCTCGGCTTGCAATCCCTCATGCCGTTTCAGCAAGATGGGGGTATGGCAGAGCGTAAGGATGTGCTGGCCGCCGTAGGACCGCGCCTACGGGAGCTGCGCCGGCGGCGCGGCCTGACCCTGGCCGAACTCGCGGAGCGGACCGAGATCTCCGAAAGCACCCTGTCCCGGCTGGAGAGCGGCGGCCGCAGACCCACCTTGGAACTGTTGCTGCCGCTGGCCGAGATCTACGCCGTCCCGCTGGACGAGCTGGTCGGGGCGCCCCGCACCGGTGACCCGCGTGTGCACCTGCACCCGGTGAGGCACAACGGCATGATCTTCGTACCGCTCAGCCGCCGGCCGGGCGGCCTGCAGGCCCACAAGCTCCTCATCCCCACCAGCCCGGCCGGCCTGGAGCCGGAGCTGAAGACGCACGAGGGCTTCGAGTGGGTCTACGTCCTGGCCGGCCGGCTGCGGCTGCTGCTCGGGGACCAGAGTCTCGTCCTGGCCCCCGGCGAGGTGGCCGAGTTCGACACCCACGTCCCGCACTGGCTCGGCGCCGAGGGCGACCAGCCGGTGGAGCTGCTGGTGCTGTTCGGCCGCCAGGGCGAGCGGGCCCACCTCAGGGCCCGCACCACCTGACCCGACGCGCGCCCCACCTCAGGGCCCGCACCACCTGACCCGACGCGCGCCCCACCTCAGGGCCCGCACCACCTCACCCGACGCGCGCCCCGCGACCGGACACCCGTGCGGCTCCTCCGCCCCGGCGACCGGGACGCCCCAGGCAGGTGCCGGCACATCCGGGCCGGGAGCCGTCATGGTGTGCGGCTCGCGCCGGCACGCGCCGCAGACCATCCCCCTTTACCTAGAATCTCTAGGAAAATAGGTAATCATTTGCTGTCTCAGCATAGAGGAGATAGCTTTTCGGCTATGAGATCGGTTTCCGAGCATGAGGTCCGCGCCTCTTTCGTCAACTGCACCAAGGGGGAGGCCAGACGCCTTGCCATACCCAGGGACCTGGACGCCCGGCCGTGGGACGACCTGGACTTCCTCGGCTGGCAGGACCTCTCCTCCCCCGGCCGCGCCTACCTGGTCACCGAGCACGGCGACCGGCTGGTCGGGGTGGCGCTGCGACGGGCCACCCCGCACGCCGGACATACACGGCGCAGCATGTGCTCGCTCTGCCTCACCACGCACACCGGCGACGGTGTGTCGTTGCTGACCGCCCGCCGTACCGGCGGCAACGGCAACTCCGTGGGCGCCTACATCTGCACCGACCTGGCCTGCTCCCTCTACCTGCGCGGCAAGAAGGACGTCGGGCCCGGCGGGCGGATGCCCGAGTCGCTCACGCTCGAAGAGAAGATCGACAGGACCGTGGCCAACGTGACCGAGTTCCTCCAGAAGGTGATCCAATGATCGGGACGAGAGCGTGAGATCAGGGGCCGGTCGCGCCTGTTCTCGCTTCGCGCAGACTCAACACCTCGTACAGGAGGGCGTTGACCGGGGTCGCCGTCCCCGTCCGGGCGCCGAGGCGCACCACCGCGCCGGTCCAGGCCTCAAGCTCGGACGGACTGCCGGACAGGATGTCCCGCTGCAGTGACGTGGTGCCGGCGGCCGGCTGCTGGTCGACGAACGCCATCGTCCTCTCCACGATGTCGTCGGCCAGCTCGACCCCCATGGCCTGCCCCACACGCCGGATCTCGTTCATGCCGTCCGTGAGCACCCGCCGTGTCCCCGGCCGGGAGCGCAGCACCCCGAACGGCGCGTCCGTCACGGCGCCGAGCCCGCCCAACGGCACGACGAACAGGAACTTGGCCCAGAGCTCGGCCCAGATGTCGTCGGGCACCACGGCCGTCACCGCCGACGCGTCGAGAAAGGACCCGCCGCTCTTCTACGGTTAATTCCAGTGGTTCCAGTCTGCTGTCACCCATCAGCCCAGCACACCGCTCCCAGCCGGATAACGCACCAGTTCCTCACAGAGGAGGCTGAGGGCACCTCATGAGGCGAACGTTCACCTCAAGACCGGGACACTAGGCGATCCACGGCGGGGTGGTGGTGGCGGGGCCGCCCGGCGCGCCCGCCTTCGCCCCCGCGGGTGTCGTGACGATGGCGGTGAAGCCGCGGTCGCTGGTCACCTGGCGGGTCACGTCGGCCGGCATAACCACCGTGTCACCCGCCTCGACGGAGAAGGTGTCGTCGCCGAGCGTGATCGTGGCGCCGCCGTCGAGGAACGCCCACACCTGCTCGGCGTCGATGACGTGCGCGGGCCCGCTCGCTCCCGCGGGGACCTCCGTACGCCACAGGGCGCAACCCGTCCCGCCCAGCGTGGGCGAGGCGAGGGTGGTCATGACGCCGCCGGGGGTCTCGGAACGGCGGGTCTCGGTGGAACGGATGACAGTCATGCGGAGCCTCCATAAAACGGAACGTAACGTAACGAATAGTGGCCCAAGCCCGCAGGGGACGTCAATACGTTACGTTCCGTTTCGTTCTGGTACGCTCGCGGCATGGCTGATCACTCGCGCAGAAGGGAACGCTCCCGTACGGCGATCCTGCGCGCCGCCTGGGATCTGTGCGTCGAGCAGCCGTACGCCAAGGTCACCATCGAGGGCATCGCGAGCAGAGCGGGGGTCGGCAAGCCGACGATCTACCGCTGGTGGCCCTCCAAGGGCGCCGTCATCCTGGACGCGATGATGGAGGAGGTCTCCCCGGCCATCGGCTTCACCGCGACCGGAGACGATCTGGAAGACCTGCGAACCTGGCTGCGCAGTGTCGCGGTCATGCTGGCCGATCCGAACACGGGCCCGGTCATCAGCGGCCTGGTCGGCGCGGCGCAGCACGACGCCGACCTCGCGCGGATGTGGCACGAGCGTGTCTATCTCCCGACGCGTACGGCGACCGTGGAGCGTATCCGGCGAGTCCAAGCCGGCGGCCGCCTGACCGACACCGATCCGCAGATCCTGGCGGACCTGCTGGCCGCGCCCATCTGGTTCCGCTTCCTGCTGGCCGGCGGCGATCCCACCCCGGAGCACGCGGACGCCGTGTTCCAGGCGGTGCTCAGGTGACTAGTCCCAGCGCTGGGCGTTGGTGTCGTCGAGCATGCCGGGCGGGTCCTGGATCACGCAGAACGGCAGGCCCGCAGGGTCGCGCATGATCCACCAGCGGTCCGTCCGCTCCACCCGGACGGCGCCGAGCTTCTCCAGCCGCGACGCCTCCGCCTCCAGGTCGGAGGTGTGAAAGTCGAGGTGCACCCGGGGCGCGCCCTCGCCGAGATGCTGCACCAGCATGGCGAAATGACCGTGCGGCGCCCGCGATCCGTGGAACTCGGGCACCTGCTCGAACTGCGGCAGTTCCCAGCCGGTCGCCCCGCGCCAGAACGCCAGCTCGGCGGGGTGGTCGGCGTCGGGAACGTCGATGACGGCTGTATAAACGCGGCTGTAGTGGGCCATAACCCGTCAGCCTAGTGTCCCGGTCTTGAGGTGAACGTTCGCCTCATGAGGTGCCCTCAGCCTCTTCTGTGAGGAACTGGTGCGTTATCCGGCTGGGAGCGGTGTGCTGGGCTGATGGGTGACAGCAGACTGGAACCACTGGAATTAACCGTAGAAGAGCGGCGGGTCCTTCAAGGATGGGCCAAGCGTCGTTCGACCGCTCAGGGCCTGTCCCTGCGTGCACGGATCGTGTTGGAGTGCGCCGAGGGCAGGAGTAACACCGCCGTGGCGGCCCGGCTTCGGGTCAGCCGGGGCACGGTGACCAGAGGGCGGGCCCGGTTCTTGGTCCGCCCTCTGGACGGCCTGGCCGATGAGCCGCGTCCCGGAGTGCCGCGGACCATCACCGATGCCCAGGTCGAGGAGGTGGTGATCCGAACCCTGGAAGAGGTACCGGACGGGTCCACCCACTGGTCCAAACGCGACCTGGCCACGAAGGTGGGCATCTCACCCACCAGCGTGCACCGCATCTGGCGGGCTTTCGGGCTGCAACCCCACCGGGTGGAGACCTTCAAGATCTCCCCTGACCCGCTGCTGATCGACAAAATCCGCGACGTCGTGGGGCTCTACCTGGCCCCGCCGGCGAAGGCCGCGGTTCTCGATGGACGAAAAGCCGCAGATCCAGGCGTTGGAGCGAACCGCTCCGGTCCTGCCGATGATGCCCGGGAGCCCTGAACGGCGCAGCTTCGACTACCTCAGGCACGGCACCGTGGACCTGCTCGCCGCGCTGAACGTCGCCACCGGACAGGTCATCACCACTCTGTCGGCCCGGCACGCCGCCGAAGACTTCCGCGACTTCCTCGACCTGATCGACCGCCAGGTCGAGGCCGACCTGGCGGTCCACGTCATCTGCGACAACCTGTCAGCGCACAAGGCGGCTCCGGTGCAGCGGTGGCTGGCCGCACATCCTCGCTTCCACCTGCGCTTCACCCCGACCTACTCCTCCTGGATCAACCAAGTCGAGCGGTGGTTCGCCGAACTGGAACGGCGGTGCCCGGGACGCGGGGTGTTCTGCTCGCTAGACGCCCTCAACACCACACTGGAGCAATGGATCAAGAACTGGAACGACCAGGCCAGACCCTTCCACTGGACCAAGACCGCCGACCAGATCATCGACCGGATCTGCCGCTACTGCTCACGAATCTCCGGACCGGGACACTAGGAGACCTTCAGCAGCAGCTTGCCGGTGGTGGTCCGGGTCTCGACGAGGCGGTGCGCCTCGGCGGCCTCGGCGAGGGGGAATTCGGCGGTCACGGGCAGCTCCAGCTCACCGGTCGCGACGGGGCGGAAAGCGCGGCCGGCGATGTCGGCCAGCACCCGCGGATCGGACTTGGCGAGGTTGAGGATGGAGAAGCCGCTCACCGAATGCGCCGCGGTGTACAGCTCGGCCTGGCCCACCTGCCAGGCGGGGCCGCCACCGGCGTTGCCGAAGGAGACGAGACGCCCGAAGAGGGACAGGCAGCCCAGGGTGCGCAGGAGGGTCTCGCCTCCGACCGGATCGAGGGCGAGGTCCACGCCGCGGCCGCCGGTCGCCCGGCGCACGTCCTCGGGGAACCCGTCGCCGACGAACACCTCGTCGTAGCCGTACTTCAGCGCCTGCTCCGCCTTCTCGGGGCTGGAGACCACGCCGTACACCGCGCCCGCGCCGCCGAGCCGGGCCAGCTGGCCGGCCGCCATGCCGACCCCGCCCGCCGCGCCCTGGACGAGGACGCTCTCACCCGCGCGCAGCCGTCCCACCTCGTGGAGGAGGGCGTGCGCGGTCGGCAGGACGGTGGGCAGGGACGCGCCGGTGCGCAGCGAGACCCCGGCCGGCAGCGGGAAGACGGTGGCCGCGGGGACGGCGACGGTCTCGGCGTAACCGCCGCCGTCGACGAACGCGACGACCTCCTGGCCGGGCCGCAGCCCGCTCACCCCCTCGCCGACGGCGCGGACGTGGCCGGACACCTCCAGGCCGGGGACGAAGGGAAGGGCGGTCACGCGGTAGCCGACGCCACGGGCCTTGATGTCGGCGAAGTTGACGCCCGCGTAGGCGACGTCGACGGTCACCTCGCCCGGCGCGGGCTCCGGCAGCGCGGTCTCCGTGAGATGCAGCACCTCGGGTCCGCCGAGTTCCTTCACAATGATCGCGTGCATGCCAGGTCGCCCCTCGACTAAAGTGTTCAACGAAAATCGAATACTCGGAGTGTACGAGCCAGATCGAACACTTGGCAAGGAGAGTGCCTTGAGCCACCGGCCCGCGCCCCAGCACGTCCACCCCGACGACGTGTCCGTTCTGACCGCGCTCACCGCGCTCGCCGACCCGGTCCGCCTCCAGCTCGTCCGCGAGCTGGCCGCCTCCGAGGACTGGTCACGCTCCTGCAGCACCTTCGACGTGCCCGTCGGCAAGCCCGCGCTCAGTCATCACTTCGCGGTGCTGCGCTCGGCCGGGCTCATCGAGCAGCGCGACGCCGGCCCCAGGCGCGTCAACCGGCTGCGCCGGGCGGAGTTCGACCGGCGCTTCCCGGGGCTGCTGGACCTGACGCTGTGCGAGGAGTGACCTGCCGCGGCGAGGGCGCGGACACCGCCGACCTGGTGACGGCGGGGGTGGACCACGAGGGTTTCGAGACAGGGATCGCCGCGTCGGGCACTGCGGCCCCGCCGGGGTTGTCATGTCCGTTCCGTGACGAGGTCATGGGTCCTCGGTGACGGCCGGGGGCTGCGGTGTGTCCGGGGCTGGGCCGTCACGCCGGCGCGGCAGCCTCCCGGCCGCCCTCGTACGGCGGCAGGACCCGCGCGAGGCCGGCGGCGACCTCGGTGACTTGCTCGGGCGTGAGGCCCGGCTCGCCGGCACGTACGTACCGCGGAACCTGGCGGGCTCAGCAGCGTGAGGCCCGCGTAGCGCACCAGGTTACGCCAGGACGGCACCCGGGCCCGTGCACGGCAACCGGCCCGCCACCGTGGACCCTCATCTGGATCCGCAGCCTTCGGCCCACCGGGTGATCTCCAGGGCTGACTCGAGATCGGGCCCAGATCCGGTTCACCGGCTCTCGGTCGCACCCGCCACGGTGACGTTGCTCGACAAGTGGGGGCGGTGTTACGGTCTTACCGAGCCCCATATGGGCCTACGCATGGAGGTATCGGCTACTCAGCCATCGCAGAGATCGGCACGTTCCGTCTCTCGCAGCCTGTCAATCCCTGTCCTGGGACTGCTGCGCCCTCTTCACTGCGTAGGTATGCGGGGTATTTCTGTGTCGATTCCCGGTGGCGTGGCCCTCCTTCGCGATCAATCGACACGGAAAGGCAGTGCATGAGCAAGGAACAGGCCGAGACCTGGGCAGGCATCGACGTCAATGAGTTCCAGCGTCAGGTCATCGCCGAGTTTCGGGCGAACAACGGGAAGATGAGCGGCATGTTCGAGGGCTGGACGTTGGCCGTGCTGACGACCGTCGGAGCCAAGAGCGGCCTGCGGCGGGAGAGCATCCTGGGCCATCTCGAATTCGACGGAAAAGGGATCGTCGTCGCGTCCTCGAATGGCGCCGACAAGCACCCCGCGTGGTACCACAACATCCGCAAGAACCCGATCGTGACGGTCGAGACGGGTAGCGACACCTATCAGGCGATCGCCGCCATCCCGCCGGCCCAGGAGCGTGACAAGCTCTTCGACCGCGTGATCGCAGAGGCGCCGGGGTACGCCGACCACCAGGCCAAGACGGCCCGGGAGATCCCGGTCGTCGTACTGCACCGGATCGGCCCCAAGCCCGGCGAGGAGCGGGTCAAGGGCATGGGCGACTGGATCGTCGAGGTGCACGACTGGCTGCGCAAGGAGCTCGAGACGCTCCGCGCCCAGGTCGACCAGGCGATCGAGGGCGGCATGGACACGATCGAGCGGACGCCGCCGGACCTCGCCCAGCAGATGCGCGCCCACTGCCTGAACTTCTGCGGGGCGCTGAAGAAGCATCACGGCGGCGAGGACATGGCCGTGTTCCCGATGCTGGCCAAGCAGTTCCCCGCACTCGCTCCGGCGCTGGCGCAGCTCGGCGAGGAGCACAAGGTGGTGGCGCGGCTGCAGGACGACATCCAGCAGCTCGTCGACAGCTTCGTACCCGGTGAAACCGACTCCGTGCAGTTGCGCGCCGACCTGGAGCGGCTGGCGGACCAGCTGGAGTCCCACTTCAGGTACGAGGAGGAGACGATCGTGACGGCGCTCAACGCCACGGCCCCAGCTCCCGAATTCGGCTGATCACCCCCGGCCCCTTCCTCGGCGCGGGGGTGATCGCTGCGCGCCGGGCCCGGCAGGAGCATGCCGCGGCCCGGCAACCCCGGCTCGGGTCGCCCTCGACAGCAGGCGTTGAGTCGTCCTCAAGCGGGAGTTGCCCAACCGAGAAGAGGGCGGAAGCGGCTGTTCGGCCGCCTCACCGTGGAGGACCCCGGGGGGCGCCGGGGTCCTTGTCGGTGCGTGATCCGCCACGGCCCTCAGGAGGTGAGCACCGGCTCCAGGAAGCTCAGCCTGCCCGCCTCGGTGTCGAGCCGGGCCCTGACCCCGATCGGGTAGGTCTGCATCGAGATCCCGTGCCCGATGTCCGCCCCGGCGAGGACCGGCACCCCGAGGTCGCTCAGCCGCTCCACCAGCATCCGCTCCACGTCGCGCGGCTCGCCGCAGTTGGTGAAGGTGCCGAGCAGGATCCCGGCCACGCCGTCGCTGTAGGTGGCCCGGCGGAGCTGGGTGATGTAGCGGTCCATCCGGAACAGCTCCTCGTCCACGTCCTCGAGGAAGAGGATCGCACCCCGGGCGGGCAGCGAGGTGTCGGTGCCGATCGAGGCGGCCAGCAGCGTGGCCGTGCCGCCCAGCGTGTGGCCCTCCGCGATACCGGGCACGACGGTCCGGGCGTCGGGGAAGACCAGCTCGGTCACCGTCTCCGGGTGGAACAGCAGCTTCATCAGCTCGTCGAAGTCGTACTCGCCCGGCCCTTCGTAGAAGCCGTCGCAGGCGACCATGGGCCCGAACAGGGACGCCCAGCCGAGCTTGACCGCGATCGCCTCCAGCAGCGCGGTCACGTCGGAGTAGCCCACCACGACCTTCGGCCTGGCCGCGTCGATCTTCGACCAGTCGACCAGCTCCAGCGTGCGCTGCATGCCGTACCCGCCGCCGGCGCAGAAGACCGCGTCGAAGGCCGGGTCGCCGAGCGCCTTGGTCAGGTCGTCCGCCCGCAGGACGTCGTCGCCGGCCAGGTAGTCGTACTCGGTCCCGCCGGCCCGCGAGGAGGCGAACACCTCGGGCTTGAGGCCGACCTGCTCCATCGCCACCAGGCCGCGGTCCAGGTTGGCCTGGTTGGGCGGGCTGCTGGCGGCGATGACGGCGACGCGGGCGCCGGGTCGCAGGGCGGGCGGGCGGAGGAAAGCGGTCATCGAAGAACTCCTTCAGTGGACGAGATGGCAGGCGGCGAGGCTGGAGGGCGACGGGTCGCCGGTCAGGACGGGCAGGTCGCGGCTGTCGCACAGCGCGTCCCGCTCGGCCGCCCTGAGCGGGCACCGGGGGTGGAAGCGGCAGCCGTCGGGGACGGAGGTCGGGTCCGGCGGCTCGCCGGTGAGCAGCACGGGCGGCCCGCCCGAGTCGGGCAGCACCGACAGCAGCGCCCTGGTGTAGGGGTGCTTGGGGCGCAGCAGGACCTCCTCGACCGTGCCGGTCTCGACGATCCTGCCGAGGTACATGACCGCGACCCTGTCGGCGATGTTCCAGGCCAGGCCGAGGTCGTGGCTGACGACCAGCGCGGACAGGCCGAGCGAGTCCCGCAGCTCCAGGATCAGCTTGAGGATCTCGCCCCTGACCGAGGCGTCGAGCGAGGCCACCGGCTCGTCGGCGACGATGACCGAGGGTTCGAGCGCGAGCGCCCCCGCGATGACGACGCGCTGCTGCTGGCCCCCGGACATCTCGTGCGGGAAGCGCCCGGCGAACTCCGCGGGCGGCCGCAGCCCGGCTCTGGCCAGCGCGCTGTGCACCCGTTCGCCGAGCCGGTCGGTCAGGCCGTGTAGCCTGGGCCCTTCGGCGACGGCGTCGAAGACGTTCTGCCTGGGGTTGAGGGCGCCGCCCGGGTCCTGCAGGACGAGCTGGGTGCGGCGGCGGTAGGCCTTCAGCGCGGCGGCGGAGTAGCCGAGGGGCTCGCCGTCGCTCAGCACCTGGCCGCCGGTCGGCCTGACCAGCCCGACCAGGGCTCTGGCCAGCGTGGACTTGCCGCATCCCGACTCGCCGACGAGCGCGACGATCTCGCCCTGCCGCACCTGCAGGTTCACCCCGTCGACGGCGCGCGCCGGCCGGGCGCCCCTGCGCGCCGGGTAGGTGACCGTCAGGTCGCGGACTTCGAGCACGGGTCTCATGCCCCGCTCCCTTCCAGCACGCGCAGGCACGCGGCCTCGCGCCGCGGGCCGCTCGGCCACAGCTCCACGGTCTCGGTACGGCAGGCCGCCACGGCCTCGGGGCAGCGCGGCTCGAAGGCGCAGCCGCTGCCCTCGTCGAGCCCGGCCAGCTCGGGCGGCGTGGGCGGGTCGCCGGGCAGCCCTGCGGGCGCCAGCCGCGAGGCCGGGTCGCCGATCGTCGGGAAGGCCCGGCCGAGCGCCCGCGTGTAGGGGTGCCGCGGCTCGGCGATGAGCTGCCTGGACGGGCCGATCTCGGCGATCTGTCCCGCGTACATGACGGCCAGCCGCTCGCACATGTGCGACAGCACCGACAGGTCGTGGCTGATCATGATGACGCCGATGCCCGACTCACGGACCAGCTCGCCGAGCAGTTCCAGCACCTGCGCCTGGACCATGACGTCGAGCGCGGTGGTCGGCTCGTCGGCGATGATCAGGTCGGGGCGGCAGGCCAGCGACATCGCGATCATGATGCGCTGGCGCTGGCCGCCGGAGAACTCGTGCGGGTAGGAGCCGGCCCGCCGCGACGGCACGCCGACGCTGTCGAGCAGCTCGGCCGCCCGCTTGCGTGCCGCCTGCTGCCCGACCTTCTCGTGCAGCAGGATGGGCTCGCAGATCTGCTCGCCGACCGGGCGCACCGGGTTGAGCGCGCTCATCGCGCCCTGGAACACCACGGAGGCCGCCGACCAGCGCACCGCGCGCAGCCGTGCCCACCTGGCGGTCAGCAGGTCCTCCCCCTCGAACAGCACCTCGCCGCTCACCTGGGCGGAGGGGGCCAGCAGCCGCAGCAGGCCGAGCGCCATCGTGGACTTGCCCGAGCCCGACTCCCCCGCGACGCCGAGGGTCTGGCCGCGGTCGAGGGTGAAGCTCACGCCGCGTACGGCGGGCACGGCGCGCTCGCCGTTGCGGTAGGTCACCCGCAGGTCGCGCACGTCGAGCATCGGAGCCCCGCGCCGCTCCTCCGGTGCCGGGGTCTGCTCCCTCGCCGTCATCGGTCCACCATCCTCGGGTTGAGCACGTGCTCGACGGCGCGGCCGACGAGCGTGAAGCCGAGCACGACGATGAGGATCGCGATGCCCGGCGGTAGCAGGTACCACCACGCGCCCGCGGTGACCGCGCCGCCCGCGAACGCCGCCTGGAGCATCGAACCCCAGGTCACGCTGGTCGGGTCGCCGAGACCGAGGAAGGTCAGCGTGGCCTCCGACAGGATCGCCGAGGCGACGGTGAGCGTGCTGGAGACCAGGATCAGCGGCGTGACGTTGGGCAGCACGTGCCTGATCATGATCTGCGTGTTGCCCGCGCCCAGCACCTTGGCCCGCTCGATGAAGGGTCTCGCCTCGACGGCGAGCGTCTGGGCGCGCACGAGGCGGGCGGTCGCGGTCCACGAGGTGACCGCGATGGCGATCGTGATCGACGCCGCGCCCTGGCCGAGCACCGCCGACAGCGAGATGGCCAGCGGCAGGCTGGGCAGCGCGATGAACCAGTCGGTCACGTGCATCAGGGCCTGGCCGACCCGGCCCTGGTAGTGCCCGGCCAGCAGGCCGACCGCGCTGCCCAGCACCACGGTGAGCGCGGTGGCGATGATGCCGATGCTGAGCGACTCGCGTGCGCCCCAGATGACCAGCAGCAGGACCGAGCGGCCCGCCTGGTCGGTGCCGAGCGGGTAGCCGGCGACGGGCGGCGACAGCTGCGGGCCGTCCACCTTGATCACGTTGAGCTGGTCGTCACCGATGAACAGCGGCGCGGCCAGGGCCAGCGCGCCGAAGGCGACGAGCAGGCCGAGCCCGGCCAGGCCGGCGGGCCGCCTGGCGTAGGCGCGGCAGAAGCGGCCGAACGCGTGGTGGCGGGGGACCTCGACGACGGCCGGGGCGTGCGTGGCGGCGGTCATCGGCCACCGCCCGGGTGAAGGCGCTTCATTGGGCTCGCACTCTCGGGTCGAGGAAGCGGTAGACCACGTCCGCCAGGAGGTTCATGATGATCACACTTGCGCTGAAGACGATGAAGGTGCCCTGGAGCAGGGGCAGGTCGGGGATCTTGAGCGCCTCGTAGGTCAGGTAGCCGAGGCCGGGCCAGGAGTAGACGGCCTCGACCGTGATCGCGCCGCTGACCAGGATGCCGAGATGCATGAAGATCATCGTGACCGAGGGCAGCAGCGCGTTCGGCACCGCGTGGCGCCGCCGTACGGCGTCGTCGGTCAGGCCCTTGGCCCTGGCGGTCAGCAGGTAGGGACTGCCCATCTCGTCGATGATCGAGGTGCGCATCACCGTGACGTACTGGGCGAAGACCACCAGCACCATGGTCAGGCAGGGCAGCACCAGGTGCCTGGCCACGTCGGCGACGTGGGTCCAGCCCTCCTGCGGCAGCGAGGGGTCGCTCATCCCGCCCGCGGGCAGCAGGCTCGGGATCGGGCCGACACCCACGCTGAAGGTGACCAGCAGGATCATGCCGAGCCAGAACGTCGGCACCGACCACAGCGTGAGCGAGGTACTGGAGGCGATCCGGTCGAACAGGCTGCCGTGCCGCCAGCCGCTGCGGATGCCCAGCCACAGGCCGAACGCGATCGACAGGACCGCGGCCGTGCCCATGAGGAGCAGGGTCGGCCCGAGCCGGTCGGCCACCAGCGACGAGACCGACTGCTGGAACTGCCAGGAGTAGCCGAGCTCGCCCTTGAGCGTGTTGCCGACGAAGGTGAGGAACCGCTCCCAGAGCGGGTCGTCCAGGCCGAGCTGGACACGGATCTGGGCGAGCTGGGCCTCGCTCGTGGGACGGCCCCTGGTCAGGGTGCGGACCGGGTCGGCCGGCATCAGACTGAAGATCACGAAGCCGATGACCAGCGTGACGAAGAAGCTGACCAGGGCCGCGACCAGCTTCGAGCCCAGATAGGGCAGGAGATCCGACCGCTTGACCCCCCGCTCCCTGACCTTGGCCGGGCCCGGGGCGGTGAGGCTACTCACGGTCGCCCGCCCCCGAGCGGCGCTTGAGCACGATCCCGCCGCCGACGAGCGCGAGGAGCAGGACACCGCCGGCGATCCACAGCGGGCCGCCGCCGCCCTCCTCGGCCGAGGCGGCGGCCGGCTTCGCGGCCGGCGGCGCGGCCTTGAGGTAGCTCCAGAACGCGGTCTGCGCCGGGTACATGCCCTGCGCGTCCGGCTGCCCGATGATCAGTCCGGTCACGGTGTCGGTGCGGGCGACGTTGAGGGTGTTGGCATAGAAGTGGATCTGGTCGACGTCGGCCTTGTACAGGATGTCCTGCATCTCGGCGACGACCTTGGCCCGCTCGTCCTGGTCGAACGTGGTGAGCTGCTTGGCGAACAGCTCGTCGTAGGCCTTGTCGCAGAAGAAGGCGTCGGTGTTGCCGCCGGTGCCGTCGTCCTTGGGCAGCGTGGCGCAGGTCTGGATGCCGAGCAGGAAGGTCGGGTCGGGGCCGGTGGTCCAGGCGTCCATCAGCAGGTCCCAGTCGCCCTTGGCCAGGTCGCTGTTGAGCGCGCTCATGCTCAGTGTCTGGATCTTGAGCTTGATGCCGATCGTCTCCAGCCAGCCCTTGAGGTAGGTGGAGATGCCCGCGTCGGCCGTGTCGTCGGAGTGGATGCCGAGGCGCAGCTCCAGCGGCTTTCCGCTCTTGGGGTCGACGCGGACGCCGTCGGCGCCCTTGGTGTAGCCGGCGTCGTCGAGGATCTTGGCGGCCTGGGCCAGGTCGAACGGTGTCTCCTGGCCCGCGGCCGGCTTCCAGCTCCACTGCGGCCAGGCCGGGGGCAGGTAGCCGGCGCCCACCGTGCCCATGCCGTCGAGCACCTTGGTGACCAGGGTCTTCCGGTCGGTGGCCAGCGAGATCGCGTGGCGCAGCACCGGGTCGCCGAGCGCGGGGTGACCGGTGCCGATCTTCTTGCCGGTACGGGTGCGGGCGTTGTGGTTCACCTCAAGACCGGTCCAGCCGTTGCCGACCTCCTGGGTGGTCAGCAGGCTCTTGTCCGCCTGCAGCGCCTTGAACTGGGTCGGGTTCACGCCGTTGATGTAGTCGAGCTGGCCGCTGCGGAGCGCGGCGACGGCGGCGTCGGTCGACTTGAAGCTCTGCTGGATCATGTGGTCGAAGCCGGGCCTGCCGAGGACGAAGTCCTTGTTGGCGTCGAACTTCGCGTACTGCTCGGGCTTGTAGTCCGTGAGCGTCCACGGGCCGTAGCCGACGACGGGGAAAGTGTCGTTCTTGACGTCCTTGAGGTTCTTGGCCTGCGGCTCCCAGATGTGCTTGGGCACGATCGGGATGCCGCTGCGAGGAATGCTCACATAGATGACGTTGGCCTGCGGCGCCTTGGTCTTGATGACCAGCGTCGTGGCGTCGGTCGCGGTGACCGACTCGAAGTTGCTGACCAGCGAGCCGTTGGCGGTGCCCGCGACCGCGTCGGTCATGATCAGGTTGAGGGTCCAGGCGGCGTCCTCGGCCGTGATCGGCTTGCCGTCGCTCCACTTCAGGCCGTCCCGGAGCTTGAAGGTCCAGGTGAGTTTGTCCTCCGACTGCGTCCACGACTCGGCCAGGTACGGTCCCGGCTTGCCGTTCTCGTCCAGCGAGTTCAGCGTGGGGTAGATCGAGCCGAAGATGTCATAGGCGCCGTCGAAGAAGGCGAGGAACGGGTTGAGCGTGTCGACGCCCGAGCCCGACATCTTCACCCGCAGCGTGGTCTCCTGCGGCGCGGACACGGCCGACCCGGCCGACATGACGGATGCGGCGGATGCGGCGGATGCGGCGGGTGCGGCGGCGAAGGCGGTGGCGCCGGCCACCAGTGAACCGCTCAGCGCGCAAGCGGCAAGGGCCAGCCTGCGCCGCGAGTTGCCTGTCCCCATTGATGTCTCCTGGTCGTTCAGCATGCGTGTGTGAACGAATGCTGACGACCGGTGGCCACGCCCCCAAGAACCGTGAACGCTTTACGACCTGAGCATCGAAAATCGTGATGCTCTCGCCATGTGCCTCCGCCGACCTCTACCTTGGGCCGGGGGCGGATACCGTTCTCCGACCGGCCGGGCCTTGGCCGGACCCTGGCCGGGCCGCCGAGCGGGACGCCGCACGGGCCGGGCCGGGCGGAGGGATGCGATCCGGGACGCGGAGAAGAGGCCGGCCGTCTCCGGCGCCCCGGCGGCGGACGGCGCGCGGCGGCGGGTGGCGGACCGCGGGCGGCACAACGGCAGGCGGCAGGCGACGAACGGCGGACGATACAACGGCCTCAGGATCGGCCGGTGGCACCGCCGGGGCCGCCGGTGATGGAACGGGCCGCCGGCTCGGCGCCCCTGGGGTGTGATACCCCACCCGAGACGGACCCTTACGTTACGTTGTCAATCAAGCCCAAAGAGTCACCGATCGTGATTGCCCTTCCATCGCGTTCCGGCCGCACCCGGCCGGGGCCCCCGGCGAGACGCGAGGCGGCGCGCCAGGGACGGTTCAGGCGGGCAGGCGGCCGGGGTCAGCCCGTGCCCCCGTCGTCGGACGAGAGCGTCATCGCGCCTCCACCGCCAGCCGCAGGCCGAAGCCGATCAGCACCACACCGGAGACCACCTCCAGGCGGCGGCGCACGGCGGGGCGGCCGAAGACCAGCTTCGCGCGCGCCACCGTCCAGATGAACAGGCCGTACCAGACGGTGTCCACCAGCACCCAGACCACCGCGAGCAGCGCCAGCGTAAGCGGCACGTCCGCCCCGTCGGGGACGAACTGCGGCAGGAACGACATCGCGAACACCGCCGCCTTCGGATTGGCCAGGCAGGTGGTGAGGCCCAGCAGGTAGGAGCGCCGCCAGCCCCGCGCGGGCTCTCCGGGCTCCGGCCCGGGCTCCGGCCGCTCCGGTACGGCTCCGCCCTCCCGCCGCCCCTCTCGACGGACCCGCCACAGCGACTGGGCGCCCATGGCGACCAGGAACAGCGCGCCGGCGACCCGCATCACGTCGTAGGCGACCTCCGAGGCGAGCACCAGCGCCGACAGGCCGAAGGCGGCGGCCAGCGCCCACAGCAGGATGCCGGTCTCGTTGCCGAGCGTGGCCGCCAGGCCGGGCCCCCGCCCGGCTCTCAGGGTCTGGCGCAGGATCACCGCGGTGCTGGCACCGGGGATCATGGCGATCAGGAAGCAGGAGCCGATGAAGGCTATGAGGAACATGCCGTCATCATCCGCGGCGTCTCACGTCGTCGGCAATCGCTTAATCCCGGGGCGCGCCGTACAGCCCGGCGAGCTCGGCGACCGTGGCGGCCATCTGCTCGCGCACCTCGGGGGGGCCGAGGACCTCGATGTCGGCGCCCAGGCGCAGCAGCAGCCAGGAGACGTGCCTGACCGACTCGATCGGCAGACGCACGACGGCCCAGCCGTGCTCGTCGGGCGGGCCCGCCTCGGCCAGCGCGGCGTCGGCGATGTCGGCGCCGACGGTGTAGCGCAGCATGTCCTCGATGCCGGGCGCCACCCGCACCAGCGCCTCGGCGGTGTGCATCCGGGCCCGGAACTCGGCCGCGTAGTGCTCCCAGTACGCGGCCAGGTCGAAGTCGCCGGGCCGTTCGAAGCGGCCGTCGAGGAGCTCGGCGGTGACGATCCGCGACACGCGGTAGGTGCGCGGCGCTCCCCCGTCGGCGGCGGCCACCATGTACCACGACCCGCCCTTGAGGACCAGGCCGTAGGGGTGGGCCAGGCGCTCGACGTCGCGCGGCCCCCAGCGGCGATAGGTCATGCGCAGCGGCCGCTGGTCCCACACCGCCTCGGAGACATCACTGAGGAAGGGCGCCTCGTCGGCGCCGCGGTACCATCCCGGGACGTCGAGGTGGAAGCGCTCGCGCATCCGGGCGGCGTGGGAACGCGGCTCGGGGGGCAGCGCGGCGAGCAGCTTCAGCTCGGCGTTGGCGGCCACCTCCCCCAGCCCCAGCTCGGCGGCGGGGCCGGGCAGCCCGGCCAGGAACAGCGAGGAGGCCTCCTCGGCGGTCAGACCGTTGAGGCGGGTGCGGTAGCCGTCCAGCAGCCGGTATCCCCCGGCCGGGCCGCGGTCGGCGTAGACCGGGACCCCGGCCGACGACAGGGCCTCCACGTCCCGGTAGACCGTCCGGATGGAGACCTCCAGCTCCTGCGACAGCTCGGTGGCCGTCATGCGCCCCCGGGTCTGCAGGAGCAGCAGGAGTGACAGCAGACGACTCGCACGCATGACGTCATTGTTCCGCACGATTGCCAATGTCACATAAGTCATGTTCAATTGAACACATGGAAAGTGCTGATCGGATTCGAGCGATCATGTCCGCGCTGCGCGTCAGCGACACCGTGTCGGTGACGGAGCTGGCGGCCGAGCACGGGGTGTCGGAGATGACCATCCGCCGCGACCTCGACGAGCTGGCCCAGCAGGGCGTGGTGCGGCGGGTGCGCGGCGGCGCGGTGAGCCTGCTGCTGCGCGGGGAGGAGCCCCCCTTCGGGGTGCGCGAACGCGAGGCGGTGGAGGTCAAGCGGCGCATCGCCGCCGAGGTGGCGGCGCTGCTGGCCGACGGTGAGGCCGTGCTCCTGGACGGCGGCACCACCAATCTGGAGATCGCCCGCGCGCTCCGCGAGCGCCGGCTGACGGTCCTGCCGCTCTCCCTGCAGTCCGCCGGCGAGCTCGCCACGGCCCCGCGGATCCGCCTCGTGCTCCCGGGAGGGGAGGTCCGCCCCGGCGAGCTCAACTTCGTCGGCCCGCTGACCGAGAACGCCATCCGCTCCCTGCGCTTCGACACCGCGGTCATCGGCTGCTGCGGCCTGTCCGCCGCACACGGCCTGACCGCCCACGACCTGTCCGACGTCGCCGTCAAGCAGGCGGCGATCGCCTCGGCGCGGCGCGTCGTCGTCGCCACCGACTCGGGCAAGTTCACCCGCACCGCCTTCGGCGCCGTCTGCCCCCTGGACCGCCTCGACATGGTGGTCACCGACGCCGCACTCCCCCCGGCCGAACACGACGCCCTCACCGCCGCGGGCGTCATCGTCCGCACCGTCTGACTGGAGCCTCCCCCGTGCACGTCACCACCCTCGACCGCGGCGCGCTCGTCCGCGGCCGGGTCGCGGTCTGCCTGCTCTTCCTGCTCGCCGGCATGGCCGTCGGCACGTGGACGGCGCGGATCCCCGCCATCAAACAGCAACTGGAGCTGAGCGACGGCCGGCTCAGCCTCGCGCTGCTCGGCATCGCCGCCGGAGCGATAGCGGGCATGCAGGCGGTGGGCCGCCTGGTCGACCGCTACGGCAGCGTCAAGGTGATGCTGCCGATGGCCTTCGCGCAGAGCGTCGTGCTGATCCTGCCGGCCCCCATGCCGGACCTCATCACCCTGACGATCTCACTGTTCGCCTTCGGCCTGGTGCACGGCACACTCGACGTGGCGATGAACGCCAACGCCGTCGAGGTCGAGCGGGCCATGGGCCGGCCCCTCATGTCGTCCTTCCACGCGGTGTTCAGCATCGGCGGATTCGCCGGCGCGGCCGTCGGCGGGCTGCTCGCGCACGCCGGCCTCACCCCCGCGGCCACCTTCACCGCCGCGGCCGCCGTCATCGCCGCACTGGCGCTGTGGGCCTCCCGGTGGGCTCTCACGCCACCCGGGGAACCCGCCGCGGAGGCCGTCGCCGGCGGCGCGGCGGCCGGCCGGGGCCGCGGCCTGTTGTTCCTGGGCGTGCTCGGGATCTGCTGCATGATCGGAGAGGGGGCGGCGGCGGACTGGAGCTCGGTCTACCTGCGTGACAACCTCGGCAGCTCGGCCGGGTTCGCCGCGGCGGCCTACGCCGCCTTCTCCATCATGATGACCGCCGGCCGCCTCGCCGGAGACCGGCTGACCATGCTGCTGGGCCCGGTGACGCTGGTGCGCGGCTGCGGCCTGCTGGCCGCCTCGGGGTTCGGCGCCGCCCTGCTGATCAATCATCCGGTGGCCGCGGTGATCGGCTTCGGCTGTTTCGGCGCGGGCCTGTCGTGCATCGTCCCGCAGGTCTTCTCCGCCGCCGGGCGCCGCGATCCGGCCCGTGCCGGGCAGGCGCTGGCCCGGGTGGCGAGCCTGTCCTACGTGGGCTTCCTCAGCGGCCCGGTGCTGATCGGCGGCCTGGCCGAGCTGGTGGGCCTGCCACACGCCCTGGCCGTCCCCGTGCTGCTGGCGGCCTTCGTGGCACTGGCGGCGTCCGCGCTCCGGGCCGAGCCCCTTACAAAGTAGATCAGTTCAGCGGTGCGTGGTCAGGCGACGAACCGGTCGTAGCCGAGCTTGGCCACCATCGCGATCACCACGCACAGCAGGACGGCACGCACGAACCCGGCCCCCCGGCGCAGCGCCATCCGGGCGCCGGCCTGGGCCCCGGCGATGTTGCAGACGGCCATGGCCAGGCCGAGCAGCCACAGCACGTGCCCCTGGTAGGCGAAGACCACCAGGGCGCCCAGGTTCGTACAGGAATTGATGATCTTGGAATGGGCCGAGGCGCTCACGAAGTCCATGCCGAGGACGGTGGTGAAGGCGATGATCAGGAAGGTGCCGGTGCCCGGGCCCAGGATGCCGTCGTAGAAGGCGATCCCGGCACCGGTGACGGCGATCGCGGCCAGGACCCTCGCGCGGGTGCGCAGATGAGGCCGGGGGTGGGCGCCGAACGCCGGGCGGAAGGTGACGAACAGCGCCACGCCCACCAGCGTGACCATGACCAGCGGGATGAGCGCGTCCTTGGAGATCGCCGCCGCCGACGCCGCGCCCAGCCCGGCGGCCACCACCGCGCCCAGCCCGGCGGGGACCACCACCCCGGTCTCGAGCTTGGTGGTCCTGGCGTAGGTCACCGCCGCCGAGGCCGTGCCGAAGATGGCGGCGAACTTGTTGGTGGCCAGCGCCTGCACCGGCGAGAGCCCGGCCATGAGGAGGACGGGGAGCTGCAGCAGCCCTCCCCCGCCGACCACGGCGTCGACCCATCCCGCCCCGGCCGCCGCCACAAGCAACAGGATGATCTGCACCATATCCACGCCGAGCCCCCGAATTACGTGTCCGCCGGGCAGAGCGTACCGACACCTCCCCCGCAGCGGGGAGACGGTCCCTCCCCGGTGGGAGGCGAGCGCCCCGGCGGCCTGGGAGGATCGGGGCGTGAGACGCATCCTGGCCCCGCTGACCAGCCCGTCCACCTACCTGAGGTGGACGTGCCTGATCCTGGGCGGCGCGCTGGCCATGCCGTACGTGATGGTCGGCACGGTGGTCTCCGGGCTGCTGGGCCTGCCGGGGGCGCAGAGCTACACGCTGGTGTCGGCCCAGCCGGTCGTCTTCGCCGGCGTGCTCCCCCTGATCGCGCTGAGCGGGCTGTTCCTGCCGGTACGGGCGCTGGAGCTGACCGCGGCGCGGGGCCTGCTGGACGCCCGGATCGACTACGGCCCGGACCGGCGGGCGCGCACCTGGGCCGAGCGGCGCCGTACCGCGGCCTGGTTCACCCTCCATCTGGGGATCGGCGCGGTGCTGGCGGGGGCGACCCTCGCGCTGGTGCCGTTCGTGGTCTGGCTGTGCCTGCTGCCCCTGCTGGGCGACCGGCTCGGGTTCTTCGGCACGACGCTGGAGGCCGGGTGGAGCAGCGCGTGGGGACCGGCGGCGGCGGTGGCGACGTCGGTGCTGCTGGTCCACGCGGTGGCGGGCGCCGGGGCGCTGCTGGCGCGGCTCGCCCCGGTGCTGCTCGGCCCCACCCCGGCCGACCGGCTGGCGGCGCTGGAGGAGCGGACCCGGCGGCTGGCCACCCGCAACCGGCTCGCCCGCGAGCTGCACGACTCCGTCGGGCACGCGCTCAGCCTGGTGACCATCCAGGCGGGCGCGGCCGGGCGGGTGCTCGACCGCGACCCGGAGGCGGCGCGCGCCGCGCTGGCGGTGATCGAGGAGTCGGCGCGGTCGGCCCTGGAGGACCTGGACCACGTGCTCGGGGTGCTGCGCGAGGAGGAGAGCGGCGGGCGCGCCCCGGCCAGGACCCTGGCCGACCTGCCCGAGCTGGTCCGCTCGACCGGCGCCGTCACCGAGGTCACCGGCGACCTGTCCGCGCTGCCCGCCCTGGTGTCGCGGGAGGCCTACCGGATCGTCCAGGAGGCGCTGACCAACGCGATCCGGCACGGCTGCGGGACGGCCCGGCTGGCGGCGGCCGTACGTGAGGACCACCTGGAGCTGGAGGTGCGCAACCAGATCAGGCAGCGGTCGGGGCGGAGCGGCGGACGGGGGGTGGCGGGCATGCGCGAGCGGGTGACCCTGCTGGGCGGCCACCTGGAGGCCGGGGCGACGGACGGGGAGTGGCGGGTGGCGGCCCGGCTCCCGCTGCGCGGCACCCAGGAGCCCGTCCGGCACTCCCGCCGTAGATCGTGATCAGCTTGCCGGAGTGGGTGGAACGGAGCTCATCGGATCCCCGGTCTCGCGCCGTCCGCCCCGCTCACCTCAGGGCTCTTTCGAGGAAGTCCAGGACGGTCGCGGTGTAGACCCCGGGATCGGTCTTCAGTCCCGTCAGGTGGTCGGCGTCCGGCAGCACGTGCGTCTCGGCTCGGGGATAACGGCCTGCCAGCGCCCGCACCGACGAGGCGGGCAGGATGCGGTCGCGCCCGCCCGACATGAACAGCAGCGGGACGCGCGCGAGCGGGCCGTCCGCCGGCGGCGGCCAGGAGGCGCCGAGCATCGCGGTGGCCAGGGAGCCCAGGGTGCCGGCCACCGCCGCCCGGGGCCCCGGACCGCGCAGCGGGGACGGCAGTGGCAGCCCGCCCGCCTCCAGGAAGTTGCGGAACAGCTGCGGGAGGTCGTCTCCCGGGCCGCTGTCGCAGACGACGGCGTCCACGCCGAACCCCTCACGGGCCAGGGAGTACAGCGACGAGAAGGTGGAGAAGGAGAAGCCGTAGACGGCGAAGCGGGCCGAGCCGTACCCCTCGGCCCGCCTCAGGTGGGTCACCGTCGCGGTGATGTCGTCGGTGAACCGCTCGCCGAGCCCCGTCCGGGCGCGGTCGTGCCCGCTGGCCCCGTGGTTGCGATGGTCGAACAGGCAGACCGTGAAGCCGGCGTCGTGCAGGAACTTCGCGTGCGCGAGGCTCGCCGACTTGCTCAGACCGATGCCGTGTCCGAGCACCACCACCCGGTCCGGCGCCCCCGGGCACAGCCAGGCGTGCAGTCGCCCTCCCCCGCCGAGCGGGATCGCCAGCACTGTGGCGGCCAGCCCGAAGTCCTGCGGCCGCCGATGGTGCCGCCGGCGCGGCGGGTGGAAGAGACGGTAGGCCAGCGCGGCCCCGTACAGCGGCGCGACCGGCGACACCGCCGCCGACAGGATCCGGGCGGCGGGCGACGGGCGCCCCGCCGTGGCACGCCGCCCGGAATCCGGTGCCGGCGTCCCCCCTCCGGGCCGCCGCGCTCCGGCGCGGCCCATGCCGCGGACCACCATGTAGTGGAAGGGGCGGATGACGGCGAAGTAGACAGGTCCCGTCCAGTGGAGGTGCTTGACGACGGTGACCATGCGGAACCGCCTGCGGCCGGGCCCGACCGTTTCGGTGAGGATCGCCAGATAGGCCGCCAGGTGCGAGTCGGTCGCCTCCAGCAGGAGATAGCGGTCCTCCGCCCCTTCGACGACGGTGAAGAACCCGATCTTGCGTCCCGGCGTGAACGGGATCTCCGCCGGCGCCAGGTTCGAGCCCGGCACGACATCGCGATGGGCCAGGCGGAGCAGGCGCGCGAAGACCCTGCGAGCGAGATAGAGGGCCCGCAGCCACCCCGGCGCCCATCCGATGGAGTGTGCGACGAACTCCCGTAGGGTCACCTCTCCCTCGATGCTCTGCACGTCCACGAAGTCCGCGTCGTCGAGCAGGGATCGCAACGCGGGCGGGTCGATGGGCTCGGACATGATCCTCCTTGACCGGCGGGGGTGGGTCCCGGCCGCACCGACGGCCCGGTGCGGCACAGCCGAATAATAGAGAGCTTAATCTAGAATAAATCCACTATTACAGGAGGGGGCATGCGACGGAGCGGAACACCGGCAACGCCGGCACAGCCTCCGCCGTGTGATCAACGGACTGCGATAAGTTACAGATCATCGTCGGACCATCAGATCCTGCCTGACACGGCGCAGGCGGTGGCCGGACTGGTGCGTGTCGCCGCCCGCGGGACCGTGCCGCCCTCCGTGGAGCGACCGCTGACGGAGATCATGCCGTCGGCGCGGCGGTGGCGGCATGAGGGCTCAGCGGACATCGCCGTGCGCGGTGCACGGCGCATGGAACAGGAGAGGCGATGGACGACAGCCTCCTGCAGATACGACGGGGTGACAGGTTCGCTTTCGGCCGCAACTGGAACTCCTTCGTCGACCTCGTCGACGAAGCCCGTATCCACAGCGCGGCCGCCTCGCTGCGGGCGGCCTTGGGCGTCGAGGACCTCACGGGGCGCACCTTCCTCGATGTGGGACCTACGACCTGGTCTACGCCTGGGGCGTCCTGCACCACACCGGAGCCATTGGGCCAGGCGTGTGAGGACCGTGTCCCGTCCGCGTCCGGGCGCGGGGGGAGACAGCGGCGGGGCGCTCACGTAGGTCGCAGCCGTCCGCAGCCGTCCACGGCCGGCCGGACGGGCAGGTGGGTCCGGTGCCAGAGCTCGAACTGCATCAGGACCCAGATGCGGTTGGAGTGATCCCGGCCGGCGGCGTGTTCGGTGAGCAGGCGGGCGACGGCTCGCTGATCGAAGACTCCCCGCCCGCGGGCGGTGGCGTCGGTGAGCACGTCATGGGCCAGAGGGCGCAGCCCCGCCCTGAGCCAGGAGGCCAGCGGCACCCCGAACCCCGTTTTCGGGCGCTCCAGCAGGTGTACGGGCAGCCAGTCCGCCAGGGCATGCTTGAGGAGGTATTTCGTCGTCCCGCCGCAGATCTTCAGCTCGCCGGGCAGACCGGCGGCCCACTCCATCAGGACATGGTCCAGGAAGGGCGAGCGCGCCTCCAGAGAGGAGGCCATCGTGCTGATGTCGGCCTTCACCAGCAGGTCCCCCGGCAGGTAGGTGTTGACGTCGACATCCATGACCCGGGTGAGGTCGCAGCCGGCCGACGACTCCTCGAAGGCCCGCTCGACGATGGCGCCGCTGCGGACGCCCGCCACCCGGCCGCGCTGCCCCGGCGTGTAGATCTCCCGCTTCTGCCTCTCGGTGAAGTAGGACATCAGATGCGTGTATTTGTCGGCCACCGGCAGCCCCGCCAGCTCCATGCCCCACCCCACTCTGCGGGCCAGCGAGCCCTGGCGCGACGCGGCCCGCAGGCGCCTGCCCGCCGCGCCCAGCAATGGAGAGGCGATCGGCGGAACCCACAGCCGGCAGGCCTGCCGCAGCAGCGCGTAGCGGCGGTAGCCGCCGAAGGACTCGTCTCCGCCGTCCCCGTTGAGCACCACCGTCACTTCCTGGCTGCTCATTCTGGCCACCAGGAAGCTGGGGATCGCCGAGGAGTCGGCGAACGGCTCGTCGAAGTGCCGGGCCAAGGTGGGGAGCAGGTCCACAGGAGGAGCAGAGAGCACCAGCTCCGAGTGATCGGTGCCGTAGAGAGCGGCCACCTCTTCGGCATGCTCTCGCTCGTCGAAACCGGTCTCGTCGAAGCCGATACAGAAAGTGCGGACCGGGCGGGACGATTGCCGCGCCATCGCCGCGACGACCGCCGAGGAGTCGATCCCCCGACAGGAAGGCGCCGATCGGGCGCTCGCCGATCATCCGCAGCCGGGTCGCCTCCAGCAGCAGCCCGCGCAGCCGCTCGGCCTCCTCCTCCACAGCGGCGACCGGCCGGGGAGTGGCGTCCAGCCGCCAGTAGCGGTCGACACGTACGTGGCCGTCCTGCCACACCAGAGTCGAACCTGGCGGGAGCTTGCCGATGCCCTCGAAAATCGACCAGGGGGCCGGGACGTACTGGAACGTCAGGTAGTGGTGGAGGGCGACCGGGTCGATCTCACCGCGCCACCGGGGGTCGTGGATCATCGCCTTCAGCTCGGAGGCGAAGCGCAGCGTACCGGAACGTATCCCCCAGTAGAGCGGCTTCTTGCCCACTCGGTCGCGGGCCAGCAGCAGTCTGCGTCTGTTCCCGTCCCACAGGGCGAAGGCGAACATGCCGCGCAGCCGGTGCACAAGGGCGTCCCCGTGCTCTTCGTACAGGTGGACCAGACATTCGGAATCGCCGTTCGCGACCAGACGGTGCCCCTTGGCCAGCAGTTCGGCACGCAGTTCGGCGAAGTTGTAGATCTCCCCGTTGAACACCGCGACGACCATGCCGTCCTCGCTGTAAACGGGCTGATCGCCATCGGCCACGTCGACGACGGCCAGGCGGCGCGTCCCCAGCACGGCCGAAGGCTCGACGTGCAGGCCACTGCCGTCAGGGCCGCGGTGCGCGATCGTTTCGCACATGGCGCGGACCGTCTCCGGATCCACCCCTCCCAGGCAGACGGCGCCGGCTATCCCGCACATCGCTCTTCCAGAAGGCGCCGGTACAGAACCAGATGCCGGCTGATCATGGAGTGTACGCCGAGGTTGTCCAGCGCCCAGTCGCGTGCGGCCAGGCCGAGGGAGGCGCTCAGGTCGGGGTCGCGCAACACGCGCTCCAGGGCGCCGGTCAGTGCATGGGAATCGGCGGGGGGGACCAGCAGGCCACGTCCGCTCAACAGCTCGCAGGTCCCGCCCACCGCGGTGGCCACGATCGGCTTGCCCGCCGCCATCGCCTCCATGACCGCGTTGCTCATCCCCACGTACAGGGAGGCGAGGACCACCACCGACGCCCGGTTCAACAGGGCCTCGACATCCCTGCGCAAGCCCAGCAGCCGCAGGTCCACGCCGGAGTCCGCCGCCTGCCGCAGCAGGGCCCCGCGTTCGGGTCCCTCGCCCGCGAGCACCAGCGTGCCCAGCGTGCCCCGAGCGGCCAGCAGTGCGACGGCATCGATGAGAAAACGGTGCCCTTTGTGTGCTTTCAGATCGGCCACACAGCACACGATCGGCAGATAGGTGACGATCCGCGCCGGTGGGCTGAGAGAGAAGACGGTCGGCCGGATGCCGTCTCCGTCGACGGGCTCACCCTTCAACTACTCTTCACTTTCATGATCTTGCTTTGAGTGATCATGACTGGTGGGCGAAGGGCGGCCATGGCCGGTGTACGTGTCGCAGAAGGATGGCGAATGCGTTACATACGGCAATGCCCATGGCGCCGCCGGAGACCGGTATCGGCAGGCCGCCGCCCCGGAAGCCGGGCCCGACGCGCTGCGCGTGGTGCTCTTCCGGATGAGGGCGGCCCGCCGGGCCGGTGCGCGCCGGGCGGGCAGCCGGCTCTCACCCGGCCTCCAGCGGATCCCAGCCGTGGGCGTAGCGCAGCAGGGACCGGGCGAGGTCGGCGTTGCCCGCCGCCCACACGTCGTCGAACAGGAACCACTGCTGGTGACCGAAGAAGTCGTTCATGTGGATCGACATCTGGGCCAGGTGGCGGGAGTGCCGGACGAGGGTCCGATCCGGGTCGCGGCCCTGCTCCAGCTCGGCGGTCTCCAGCAGCCGCATGGAGCCCTCGTGGAGGGGGCGGTGCTCCCCGATGAGGGCCTGCTCCATGTCCGGCCACCGGTTGCAGCGGTCCAGCGCGGGGCCGATCCCGCCGTCGCCGGGGGCCGTCAGCGCGCGGAGCACCGTCAGCTCCCGCGGCCAGCCGCTGCCGGGGTCGAGTGCCCGCAGGTGGGCCGCGAGCTCCGGCAGCCGGACGCCGGGGAAGGACCACGGGGTCAGCCAGCCGATGCTCTCGCTGTCGCAGAAGGTCAGCAGGACCGCGTAGGTGGTGCCCGCTCCCCCGGGCCGGGCCGGCGCGAGCTCCTCGACCGGGACCGGCGAGGCGAACGGGGCGGGCTCCGCCCCGCCGACGGTCTCGGGCAGCGGCCAGCCGTCGTGCGCCAGATAGGCCAGGCGGTCGGCGCGGGCCCGCACGAGGGAGTCGTCGAGGAAGAAGTAGGCGAGCTCGACCTCGTCGTCGTCGGTCAGCACCCGCACGCTCTGCTCGTCGGCCCGCACCTCGCCCTCGACGTAGAGATGCCGTTGCAGGAGGTCGCGGAGCTCCTGCCAGGTGCCCGGGGCCGCGATCCCGTCCCGGCGGGCGGCCTCGAAGATCGTGCCGAACCCGTAGACCGGCCCGCCCAGCTCGGCCGCGATCCACGCCTCGGTGTCGTGCCCCTCCCGCACCACCGCCGCCCAGCCGCGGCGGAACCAGTCGAGCACCGTGGCGTCGGGCAGACGGCGGACCCGCTTGCTGAGCGGGCCCTCGTAATGACTGCGGTAGATGAAGAGGGTCATGCCGCCAAGATTCCAGAGGCCTCCGACAATCCTCGGGCGGGCGGCGGAGGCCGGGTACGGCGGAGCGCCCCGGCCCCGCGGCGGGCTCCGGTCAGGCCGTGCGGAGCCAGACGGCGGTGTCGGACGGCAGCTCCCCGGCGTCGCCGAGCGGGCCGCTGGCCAGCAGCACGGCGTCGTGGGGCGGCAGTCCCACCGGCCCGGCGCCGAGGTTGACCACGCAGGTGAGGCCGGACTCGCGGGTGAAGGCCAGCACGTCGTCGCCGGCGTCGATCCAGCTCATGGTGCCGTCGCCGAGCTCCTCGCGGCGGATGCGCAGGGCGGCGCGGTAGAGGTTGAGCATCGAGCCCAGATCCGCTCCCTGGGCCTCGACGGTGACCTTCTTCCACGCCTCCGGCTGCGGCAGCCACGACGGCCCGGCGCCGAAGCCGAACGGCGCCTCGTCTCCCGACCAGGGCAGCGGCACGCGGCAGCCGTCGCGGCCCGGGACGGTGTGCCCGGAACGGTGCCACATCGGGTCCTGGCGGAGCTCGTCGGGGATGTCGTCGACCTCGGCGAGGCCGAGCTCCTCGCCCTGGTAGACGTAGACGCTGCCGGGCAGGGCCATGGCTAGCAGCGCCGCCGCCCTGGCCCGGCGGTGACCGAGTTCGAGGTCGGAGGGCGCCCCGTCCCGGCGGTCGCCGTGGTCCCAGGAGGTGTCGGCCCTGCCGTACCGCGTGACCACCCGGGCGACGTCGTGGTTGGACAGCACCCAGGTCGCCGGGGCGCCGAGCGGCCGGTGCGTGGCCAGGGTCTGCCGGATCGACTCACGCAGCGCGGCCGGGTCCCACGGGCAGCCCAGGAAGTCGAAGTTGAAGGCGGTGTGCAGCTCGTCGGGGCGCAGGTAGCGGGCGAAGCGCTCCTGGTCGGGGAACCAGACCTCGCCGACCAGGAGCCGCCCGTCGTACTCGTCGGACAGGCGCCGCCAGCTCCGGTAGACCTCGTGCACCTCGGGGAGGTCGGTGTAGCCGTCGGGGTCGCCGCCGTCGAAGTCCTTGACCAGCACGGCGGCCGAGTCGATCCGGATGCCGTCGACGCCGCGGTCGAACCAGAACCGCAGCACGTCGTGGAACTCCTGGTGGACCTCCGGGTTGGTCCAGTTGAAGTCGGGCTGCTCGGGCGCGAACAGGTGGAGGTACCACTGCCCGTCGGGGACCTGCGTCCAGGCCGGGCCGCCGAAGATGGACTTCCAGTCGCCCGGCTCGTCCCTGAACCAGAACCGTTCCCTGGCCGCCGACCCCGGTCCGGCGGCCAGCGCCTCCTGGAACCACGCGCTCCGGTCGGAGCTGTGGTTGGGCACCACGTCGATGACGACGCGGATGCCCAGCTCGTGGGCCTCCTCGATGAACTTCTCCGCCTCGGCGAGCGTGCCGAAGGACGGTTCGATGTCACGGTAGTCGGCGACGTCGTAGCCGCCGTCGGCCATCGGTGAGGGATACCAGGGGTTGAGCCAGATCGCGTCGACTCCCAGGCCGGAGAGGTACGGCAGGCGGGCCCGCAGGCCCGCGAGGTCGCCGATCCCGTCGCCGTTGCCGTCGGCGAAGCTCCGCAGATAGACCTGGTAGATCGCGGCTCCCCGCCACCACGTTTCAGACATGCTGGGACAACTCCTTGTGATTGAAGGTGGGTGACGAGGTCAGCCCTTGAGGCTGCCGGCGGTCAGGCCGGCCATGATGCTGCGCTGGAAGACGAAGAAGACGATGATGGCGGGCAGACTGGCGATCACCAGTGCGGCGATGAGAACGTTCTGCGGCATCTGGGCCGACAGTGAGGCGATGCCCACGCTGATGGACATGTTCTCGCTGTCCGGCAGCACGAGCAGCGGCCAGACGAAGTCCTTCCAGCAGGTGACCACCGAGAGGATGGACACCACGCCGATGATCGGCCGGGACACCGGCAGCACGATCGACCACAGGATCCGCGCCGGGGAGGCGCCGTCGATCTGGGCCGCCTCCAGCAGTTCCCTGGGGATCGAGTCGAAGAAGCGTTTGAGCAGGAAGACGTTGAACCCGTTGGCCGCCGCGGGGAGCCAGATCGCCCACGGCGTGTTCAGCAGGTCCCAGCCGAAGATCGGCAGATCCTTGACCGTCAGGTAGGCGGGCAGCAGGATCACCATCGGCGGGATCATCAGCGTGGCCAGCATCATGCCCAGGACCAGCTTGCCCAGCACGGGCCGCAGCTTGGACAGGGCGTAGGCGGCCGTGACGTCGACGGCCAGCGTGAACAGCAGGGCGCCGCTGGCGTACAGGAGTGTGTTGCCGAGGAACCGGCCCAGGTTGAGCTGGTCCCACGCCTCGGCGTAGACCTCGAAGTCGAGCGACTCGGGGAAGAAGCCGGGCGGCATCTGGGCCAGCTCCTCGGGCGACCTCAGCGCGCCGGTGACCATCCAGTAGAGCGGGAAGACGAAGGCCGCGGTGAAGCTCACCACCACCGCGACCAGCACGATCCAGTAGATCACCCGTCCGCGGGGGGATTTCAGCGTGTGCGGGGAGACCACGCCGCGGAACTGCGGCGTGACCTCTTCGGGCCGCCTGCGGGCGCCGCGCCGGGCTCTGCTGGAAGTGGGTTCCGGCCGCGGGGCCGGAGTCGGGGGGCTCGGTTGAACGGTGACGTCCGACATGGGTGCTACAGCCTCCCTAGCTCTGGTTGTCCCGCGAGATACGCAGGTAGAAGGCGGAGAACACCATCAGCACGATCATGAGCATCAGCCCCAGCGCGCCGCCGGCGCCGAAGTCGCCGAAGTTGAAGGCGTACTGGTACATCAGGTAGGCGACGGTGAGCGTCGCGTTCTCCGGGCCGCCGCCGGTCATCAGGTACGGCTCGATGAAGACCTGCATGGTGGCGACGATCTGCAGCAGCAGCATCACCAGCAGGATGAGCTTGGTCTGCGGGATCGTGACGTGCCAGACCCGCTTGAAGAGGCCGGCCCCGTCCAGCTCGGCGGCCTCGTACAGCTCGCCCGGGATGCTCTGCAGCGCCGCGAGGTAGATCAGGGTCCCGGTCCCCATGTTCATCCAGGTGGAGACGGCCACCAGGGAGATCAGCGCGGTGTCGGTGGAGTCCAGCCAGCTCAGCGCCGGGATGTTCACCAGGTCCAGGATCTGGTTGAACAGGCCGGGGCCCGGGTCGTAGAACCACTTGAACAGCAGCACTCCGACGGCCGGCGGCAGCATCACCGGCAGGTACACCACGAACCTCAGGTAGGCCTTCGCGTGCCGCAGCTCGTTGAGGATGATCGCCGCCACGAACGGCACGACGTAGCCGAAGGCGAGCGCCAGGCCGGTGAACGCGGCGGTGTTGATCCAGGCGTCGGCGAAGGCCGAGTCGTCGATCACCGTGCGGAAGTTGTCCAGCCCCACCCAGGTGGGCTCGTCGACGAAGTTCGTCTGCTGGAAGCTGAGAATGATCTCCCGCACCATCGGGTACCAGGAGAAGAACGCGAAGCAGATCAGCGCCCCGCAGAGGAATCCGTAGGCCGTAAGGTTACGCCGCAGGCCGCGCCGGAACCCCCCCGGGTTCCGGCGCCGTGATCCCTTCACGGTCATTGTGGTCATCGGTCGACTTCCGATCTCGACGTCTGGCGGGGTGCCGGCCGACGGGCCGGCACCCCGGGTACCGGAGGGGTCAGCTGGACTTGGCCAGCACCTTGTTGGCCTTGGCCTCGGCATCGGCGAGCAGCTGGTCGATGTCGGCGTCCTGCCTGGTCAGCACCGCCGACATGGCCACGTCGAGGATGGCGTACAGCTCCTGGGCCTTCGGCGGCTCGATCTTGTTCTGGATCGTCGCGGAGGCCTCCGCGTAGGGGGCGAAGTGCTCCACCGGCACGGTGGCGAACTTCTTGCGCGTCTCGACGATCTGCTTGCCGGGGGCGGTGTCGCCGTACAGGTCCGGGGTGGGCAGGCCGACCGGACGGCCCTGGCCCTTGTTCCGCTCGTAGTCGAACTGTCCCTGGTCCGGGGTCAGCTCGTGGAACTCCAGCCAGAGGAGACCGGCCCTGATCTTCTCCGGCGTCGCCTTGGGGTTGAACAGGTAGCCGTCGCCGCCGCTCAGCGAGGCCTTGGCCTCCGGCAGCGCCGTCACGCCGTAGTCGTCGAACTTGCCCTTGAAGTCGTTGTTGACCGACTGGACGACGTCGGGGGCGCCGATCATCATGCCGAGCTTGCCGCCGCCCATCATGCGCATCAGGTCCTCCCACTGCAGGAGCTGCTTGGCGCCCATGCTGTTGTCGGTCCAGCGCATCTTCTTGAGATTCTCCAGGACGGCCTTGCCCTCGGGGCTGTTGAAGGCGGCTGTCTTGCCGTCGGGGCCGACCATCTCGCCGCCACGGCCGTACAGGGACGCGGTGAAGTGCCAGCCGCCGGTGTTGCCCGCGCTGTACTCGCCGAACCCGACGTGGCCGGGGCCGAGCGCGGCGATCTTCTTGGCCGCCTCCTGCACCTCGGCCCAGGTCTTGGGCGGGCTGTTGGGGTCCAGGCCGGCCTGGGTGAACAGCTTGCGGTTGTAGACCAGGCCGGTGGAGTAGTTGGTCCTGGGCAGGCCGTAGGTCTTGTCACCGTTCTTGAAGACGCTCATGACGTCGGGCCGCAGGTCGCCCAGCCTGGTGACGCTGCTGACATACGGGCTGATGTCGGCCGCCTGACCGGCAGCGATGATCTTCTGGACGTCGGTGAAGTAGACGTAGAAGACATCTTCCATCGTGCCGCCGGCCAGCTTGGCCTGGAAGGTGTCCGGGTTGATGCAGGGGAAGGCGTCCTTGCTCTCGATCGTGATGTTCGGGTGCAGCTTCTGGAACGCGGCGACGTCCTCGTCCCACGCCGTGCGCTCCAGCGGATTGCTCTTGGGGGGTTGGCAGCCCACGGTGATCGTGACCGGGGCGTCGGCGGCCGTGGTGCCCGGCTTGGTGTCGGCGGCCTTCTGGGCACCGCTGTCACTGCCGCAACCCGCGGCGGTGAGGACGATGCCCGCGGCGAGCAGCATCGAGAGGTTGCGGGGTTTCATGGGGGACTCCTTGGCGGGTCGGTTGCGAGAAACATATAGAGACGCGCAGGACCCAGCAAGAGCTCGTCATACGTGATGCAAAAAAGTGACAGTGAGCTATCCGTCGCTGTGCCGGGGCTCCCGGGCCGCGGCCGGCCACCGCGGCCGTCAGGCCGGCACGGGCCTGCGGCCGACCGGGGGCGGCGGCGTGGACCCCCCTCGACGGGAGTCCTCGGCGCACTCCAGGCCGTGGGCCGCGGCGTAGGCGGAGAACGCCTCCACCTTGCGGCGCGAGGGCATGTGGTCCGGAGAGCCCAGCACCATCCCGATCTTCTCGGCCACCTCGGCAAGCCTGCGCATCATGGCCGCAACCATACGACATGCTTCGCAAAAATTTGCATAGCTTTTGCGGTCGAATGTCGCACCGCCCAGGCGCACGCGCCTCAGGGTGCCGCAGGGCGGTGTCCCCCGCCCGGCCGGCTGTGACCATCTGGCCTGGAATGGGTTTCCGATACTTTTTCGGAGGCCCGCCCACTACAGGAGGCGCCGGACCGATCCAGGTTGACAGAGACCCTTCTTGCTGAAATGACCTAGGTCAGCCAATTTTTTGTGGCATCATGATGAAACATTGCGGATATCTGGCTGTCATTCCGCAGTGAGGCCATCGCCCGATTCCGCTTCCCCGCCAGGGTGGCAACCTCGCTCCCCCGGTCATGGCGGCGGCCCCGGCGCCGGTCACCGATCCGCCGCCCGGCCGCACCGTTTGAGACCGGCCCGGGGAGGAAGTCCCTACCTGCGGAGGCCACGAGGACGGGAGAGACATGACGGAACGGCTGGTGGTGATCGGAGGCGACGCCGCCGGACTGAGCGCGGCGTCGCAGGCGCGGGCCAGGCGCGATCCGCGGGACCTGCGGATAGTCGCCTTCGAGAAGGGCCGGCACGCCTCCTACTCCGCGTGCGGGATCCCCTATCTGGTGGGTGGGGAGGTCTCCGGTCCGCAGGATCTGATCGCGCGGCGGCCCGAGGTCTTCCGCGACGACCTGGCCATCGACCTGCGGCTGCGCAGCGAGGTCACCGAGATCGACCTCGGCCGCCGGGCGGTGGCCGTCCACGACCACCAGGCCGGACGCCGCTACTGGGAGCCGTTCGACCAGCTCGTCATCGCGACCGGCGGCCTGCCGCACCGCCCCGATCTGCCCGGCGCGCGGGCCGGGGGCGTGTACGGCGTGCAGACCCTCGACGACGGCATCGCCCTGCTGCGGGCCCTGGAGGCCCCCGAGCCCGGCCGTCCGCGCAGCGCCGTGGTGGTGGGCGCCGGATACATCGGGCTGGAGATGGCCGAGGCCCTGGTCCGGCGGGGGCTGGAGGTGTCGCTCATCGACGCGGGCGAGCAGCCGATGGGCACGCTCGACCCGGACATGGGCGCCCTGGTCGCCGACGCCCTGCGCGGCCTGGGGGTCAAGGTGTTCCTCGGCGAGCGCGTCGAGGGCTTCTCCGAGTCCGGCGGGCGGGTGGTCGCGGTCCACACCGGGAGCCGGCGCCTCCAAGCGGACCTGGTCGTCCTCGGTCTCGGCACCCACCCGGACACGGCCCTGGCCGAGGCGGCGGGCGTCCCGGTCGGCGGCACCCGGGGGATCCGGACCGACCGGCGGATGCGCACCGCGGCCGAGGGGGTCTGGGCGGCCGGCGACTGCGTGGAGACCTTCCACCTGGTCTCGCGGCGGCCGGTCGCGATCGCGCTCGGCACCCACGCCAACAAGCAGGGGCGCGCCGCGGGCATCAACATCGGCGGCGGGTACGCGAGCTTCCCCGGCGTGGTCGGGACGGCGGTGTCGAAGATCTGCGAGTACGAGGTGGCGCGGACCGGCCTGACCACGGCCGAGGCGGCCGAGGCCGGGTTCGAGACGGTCGAGGAGGTCGTGGAGTCCACCACCCGCGCCGGCTACTACCCCGGCGCGCGGGAGATGCGGACCAAGATGATCGCCGACCGCCGGACCGGCCGGCTCCTGGGCGCCCAGATCGTCGGGCGGGAGGGCGCGGCCAAGCGCATCGACGTCCTGGCCGTCGCCGTCTGGCACGGGATGACCGTGGAGGAGATGACCGGGCTCGACCTGTCATACGCTCCCCCGTTCGCCCCGGTGTGGGACCCCGTGCTGATCGCCGCGCGCAAGACGGCCGAACGCGTCGAGCGGCTCGGCGGGCGTGCCTGACACCTGAGGCCGGGGGCTCCGTTACGGCCCCTTCCATCCCTTCCCGGGGCCACTCCGGCCTCGAGAAGGGAAATCTGGAGGGGCATGGTTGGGCTGGTTCAGAGCGGGAAAGGGCGAAGAATCCCAACCCGATCCCGACAAGGAGTCACAATGCTCACATTGACCGACACCGCGGCCCAGGTGATCCGGGACCTCAGCTCTCAGGTAGCCGAATCCACCGACACCGGTGTCCGTATCTCCTCACAGGCCGACGGCTCGGGGTCCCTGCTGCTGTCGGTGGTGGACGGACCGCAGACCGACGACAAGGTGGTCGAGTCGGAAGGGGCCAGGATCTTCCTGGATCCCACCGCGGCGGACATGCTCGACGACAAGGCCCTCGACGCGGACATCGACGAGGGAGGATCGGTGGCCTTCATGGTCACCGAACAACACCCCTGACCCCGGCCGAGACATGCGCGGCCCCGGCCTCATCGGCCGGGGCGCAGGCCCTGACGCCCCGAACGCCCCGGCGTCCCGGACCAGGCGCCGGGCCGCCGGGGCGCGGCGGGTCAGCTACCGGCGCTGCTCACCGCGAGCGGCTCGCGGGGCGCTCCGGCCTTGGCCTTCTCCATCCGCTCGCCGATCTCCTGGAGGACCTTGCGCCCCATCGCCTCGCGCACCTTGGGGAACCAGTCCTCTTCCTCCTCCTTGACGTGGTGACGCACGTTCTCCATCAGGACGGTGACCTTGGCGTCGAACCGCTCGTCGGCGGGGTCCATCCCCTTCAGCTCGGAGAGTATCCAGACCACCACGTGGTGCTCCTCCACGCTCTCCAGGATGTGGTCGGTGGTGCCGGGAGCACCCTCGCGGGCCGCCGGGTAGAAGATCTCCTCCTCGATGTGGGCGTGGACGGTGAGCTCCTCGATGATCTTGTCGACGATCTCCCGCTTCCTCTTGTGCGCGCCGTCTCCGGCCTTCTCGAACTCCTTGAACAGCTTCTCGACGGTCTTGTGGTCGTCCTTCAGGAGCACGATGGCGTCCATGTCTTCCTCTCTGGTGGATCCCGGTGGATTCGTGGGGTGGTGTCTACGGGGTGAGCAGGATCTTGACGGCCCCGTCCTGCTTCTTCTGGAAGATCTCGTAGCCGTGCGGGGCCTGTTCCAGCGGGAGGCGGTGGGTGGCCAGGTCCATCACCCCGAGCGGGTCGGAGTCGTCGCTCACCAGCGGCATCAGGTCGTCGATCCAGCGCTTGACGTGGGCCTGGCCCATCCGCAGGGTGATGCCCTTGTCGAACATCCTCAGCATCGGCATCGGGTCGGCCATGCCCCCGTAGACGCCGACGACCGAGATCGTGCCGCCGCGCCGTACCGCCTCGATCGACTGGTTCAGGGCGGCGAGCCGGTCCACTCCCGCGGTGGACATCAGCGGGGCGGCGATCGCGCCGGGCAGTATCCCGGTGACGGTCTGGGCGAGCTTGGCGACCGGGGAGCCGTGCGCCTCCATACCCACCGCGTCGATGACCGAGTCGGGGCCCCGCCCGCCGGTCAGCTCGCGGATCGCCTCGGGGACGTCGTCGGTCACTGAGGCGTCCAGCACCTCCACGCCGTGCCTGCGCGCCATCGCGAGCCGTTCCTGGACCCCGTCGATCCCGATGACCCGGTGGCCGAGGTGCTTGGCGATCCTGGCCGACATCTGCCCGATCGGCCCCAGCCCGAAGACCGCGACCGTGCCGCCGTCGGGGACGTCGGCGTACCGCACCGCCTGCCAGGAGGTGGGCAGCACGTCGGACAGGTAGACGAAACGCTCGTCCGGCGGCCCCTGGGGGACCTTGACCGGGCCGAACTGGGCCTGCGGGACCCGCAGGTACTCCGCCTGCGCCCCCGGCACCTCGCCGTACAACTTGGTGTAGCCGAACAGCGCCGCGCCCATGCCCTGGTCGCGGACCTGGGTGGTCTCGCACTGGGCGAACAGCTTCATGTCGCACATGGGGCAGTGGCCGCAGGCGATGTTGAAGGGGATGACGACCCGGTCGCCGGGCTTGATGTGGGTGACCTCCGCGCCGACCTCCTCGACGATGCCCATCGGCTCGTGGCCGAGGATGTCCCCCTCGCCCATGAACGGCCCCAGGAGCTCGTACAGGTGCAGGTCGGAGCCGCAGATCGCGGTGGTGGTGAGCTTGACGATCGCGTCGGTCGGTTCCTTGATGGCCGGGTCCGGGACCTCCTCCACCCGTACGTCGCGCTTGCCGTGCCAGGTGAGAGCCTTCATGATCTTCTCCTCTCGGGGTGGTGCGGGTGGGCGGGGATCTCGGGGTGGTGCGGGCGGACGGAGACGCGCGCCACCGGGTGTCGGGGCGCTCAGCGCACCCGGGGCAGGACCTCCTTGGCGTAGAAGTCGAAGAAGGCGTCCTGCTCCTCACCGATCTGGCTGATGTAGACCTCGGTGAAGCCGGCGTCGAGATACTCCCTGATCGCCTGCGCGTGGATCTCCGGATCGGGCCCGCACGGCGTCGAGGCGGTCGCCTCCTCCTCGGTCACCGACTCGGCCAGCTCCTCGAAGTGCCTGGGCAGCGGGAGCAGCTGCGACGCCTCGCCCTTGATGCCCTGGGTGGGCCAGAGCCGGTGCACGGTCTTGCGCGCGGCGGCCTCGTCGGCGGCGTGGCAGACCTTCAGGCCGCCCTGGACGGGCTTGCCCTCCCCGCCGGCCCGGCGGAACTTCTCCACCAGCTCCGCGCTCGGGCCGGTGCTGATGTAGCCGTCGGCGATCCGGCCGGCCAGCTCCACCGACTTCTCCCCGAAACCGGACATATAGACGGGCGGGGGCTCGTCGGGGAGCGTGTAGAGGCGGGCGGTGTCGAGGTCGTAGTGGGCGCCGCGGTGGGTCACCAGCCTGCCGCTCCACAGCTCGCGCATGAGCTCGACCGCCTCCTCCAGCATCTCCAGGCGTTCGGACGCCGGAGGCCAGCGGGAGTCGATGATGTGCTCGTTGAGGGCCTCCCCGGTGCCCACTCCGAGCTGGAAGCGGCCACCGGTCAGCGCCGCGCTGGTCGCGGCGGCCTGGGCGACGATCGCGGGGTGGACGCGGACCAGCGGGCAGGTGACCGCGGTGGTGATGGGCAGCGAGGTGGCCTCGGCCAGCGCGCCGATCACCGACCAGACGAACGGGCTGTTGCCCTGCACGTCCAGCCACGGATGGAAGTGGTCGGAGATCCACAGGGCCTCGAACCCGGCCTGCTCGGCACGTTTGGCCTGCCGTACGAGCTCCTTGGGGCCGTGTTCCTCGCAAGAAAGGAAATATCCGAACTTGGGCATCTTCGCCCCCTCCTGCTTCCTTGAGGTGCAGCGACGCCCTCATACCCTCTGTGACGGGCGCAAACGGATCACTCCCACCTGGCCATCTCCCGTAGCGGGGTGAGCGCGTCCCGCTGGACGCGCAGCCGTACTTGCCCGCCGTCCAGGTCGGCGACCTGCTCCCAGGAGGCGAACACGCTGTGCCGGTGGGGCCCGCGGACGAGCGCGCGGACCAGCCAGGGGCCGTGGTCGGCCACCGCGCGCTCGTAGCCGAACAGCTGCCCGGTGTGCCGGGGCACGATGACGAAACCGTCCACCGCGAAGGCGTGCTGGACCTGGCCGAGCATCGGGCCGTCCTGCTTGAGCCGTACGTCGGCGACCTGCCCGGCCACCTCGCCCGCCGCGTCGTGCACGACGCGGCCGATCAGCTCACTCATCCGCATGGCCGGCCCCCGGGATCCTGGAGATGACGTGCTCGGCCGTCCAGCGCTCCAGCCGGAGCGGCCGGTGGCCGCGGGTCACCTTCACCGCACCGCCTATCGCGGTCACCTCGGCCATGTCGATCCGGTAGGGCCGGGGGTCCTCCTCCGACCGCAGCAGCTCCGTCACCGCGACCATCAACCGCCCCGGCACCCCTCCGACGCGCGCCCTCCGCGCGCCGCGCCCTCGCACCGGGCCGCGCCCTCCCGGCGGCCCTCATGGGCGCCGCCGCCTCAGCAGGAAGTAGGCCAGCGCGCCCAGCAGCGCGGCGAACTGGCCCCACGCCATCAGCAACACCAGTCCCTCATCCGTCACGTGTCGTCGCCTACCCGGTGAGCCGCCCGTCAGACATGGGGCCCGCCGAGGAAGCGCAGCAGTTCGGCGGCGAGCTCGGCCGGCGCCTCCTCCGCGACGTGGTGGCCGGAGCCGATCGGCGCGCCGCGCAGGTCGTCGGCCCAGCCGCGCCAGATCGCCGGCGGGTCCCCGTAGAGAGCCTCCATGTCGTCGCCGGTGGCCCACAGCAACAGCGTGGGGCAGGCGATCCGGCGGCCGGCCCGGCGGTCGGCGTCGTCGGCGGCCCGGTCCAGGCCGAGTCCGGCCCGGTAGTCCTCGCACATCGCGTGGACCGTGGCCGGGTCGTGGATCGCCCGCCGGTAGTCCTCGTACGCCTCGGCGCCCATCGCCTCCGGGGTCCCGCCGTACCAGGCGTCGGGGTCGGCGTTGATCACTCGTTCGGCGGGCTTGGCCGTCTGGCCGAGGAAGAACCAGTGCCACCAGGCGGCGGCGAACCTGGCGTCGGCCCGGGCCAGCGCCTCGCCGATCGGCACCCCGTCGATCACGACGAGACGGGTGATCATGTCCGGGTGGTCCAGGGTCAGCCGCTGGGCCACATAGGCGCCCCGGTCATGGCCCACGACGGCGAAGCGCCCGTGGCCGAGCACGCGCATCAGCGCGGCGCAGTCACGGGCCATCGCCCTCTTGGAGTAGGGCTCGTGGTCGGCGGTGGTCGCCGGTTTGGACGACCTGCCGTAGCCGCGCAGGTCCGGGCAGACCACGGTGAAGTCCCCGGCGAGCAGCGGCGCGACGCGGTGCCAGGTTGCGTGGGTGCGGGGGTGGCCGTGCAGGAGCAGCACGGGCGGCCCGGAGCCGCCGTGCCGCACGAACAGCTCGGCCTCACCCGTGCCCACCCGCTCTTCCTTGAAGCCCTCGAACATCCTCACCGTTCCTTTCCGGTGTGACCGGCCCGGTGTGACCGGCTCAGTACGGCCAGCTCCAGTCGCGGATCTCCGCCGGGTCCTCGCCGTACTCGCGGGTGTGGGCGCGGGCGCGCAGCCGCTCGTCGGACATGTGCTGGCGCAGGTGCGCCGCTCTGGCGCCCAGGCCGGGGACCCGGTCGATGACGTCCATCACCAGGTGGAAGCGGTCGATGTCGTTGAGCATCACCATGTCGAACGGGGTGGTGGTGGTGCCCTCCTCCTTGTAGCCGCGCACGTGGATGTTGTGGTGGCCGTGCCGCCGGTAGGTCAGGCGGTGGATCGACCAGGGATAGCCGTGGAAGTTGAAGATGATCGGCCGGTCGGCGGTGAACAGGGTGTCGAACTCGGCGTCGGACATGCCGTGCGGATGCTCGGACGGCGGCTGCAGCCGCATCAGGTCGACGACGTTGACCACCCGGACCCTCAGCTCGGGCAGGTGCTCGCGCAGCAGCGCGGCGGCGGCGAGGGTCTCCAGGGTGGGCACGTCACCGGCGCAGGCCAGGACCACGTCGGGCTCGGCCCCCGCGTCGGTGGAGGCCCACTCCAGGATGCCCAGGCCGCGGGTGCAGTGCGCGATCGCCTCCTCCATCGGGAAGAGGTCGAGCACCGGCTGCTTGCCGGCCACGACGAGGTTGACGTAGTCGCGCGAGCGCAGGCAGTGGTCGGCGACCGAGAGCAGGGTGTTGGCGTCCGGCGGCAGGTAGATCCGGACCACCGACGCCTTCTTGTTCATCACCACGTCGATGAAGCCGGGGTCCTGGTGGCTGAAGCCGTTGTGGTCCTGGCGCCACACGTGCGAGGAGAGCAGGTAGTTGAGCGAGGCCACCGGACGGCGCCAGGCGATCTTGTGGGACGACTCCAGCCACTTGGCGTGCTGGTTGAACATCGCGTCGACGATGTGGATGAACGCCTCGTAGCAGTTGAACAGGCCGTGTCGGCCGGTCAGCAGGTAGCCCTCCAGCCAGCCCTGGCACAGGTGCTCGCTGAGCACCTCCATGACCCGGCCGCCCGGGCCGAGGTTCTCGTCGGTCGGCAGCATCTCGGCGTCCCACGCGCGGTCGGTGGCCTCGAACACCGCCGACAGCCGGTTGGAGGCGGTCTCGTCGGGTCCCATCAGCCGGAAGTTCTCCGGGTTGGCGGCGATGACGTCGCGCAGGAGGCGGCCCAGGACCTTGGTCGGCTCGCTCGGCTGGGCGGCGGGGGACTTGACCTCGACGGCGTGGTCGCGGAAGTCGGGCAGCACCAGCGGCTTGAGCAGCTCACCGCCGTTGGCGTGCGGGTTGGCGCTCATCCGACGCGGCCCCTCGGGCACGGTCCGGAGAATCTCCGCGACGGGCCTGCCCTGGGCGTCGAAGAGCTCCTCCGGCCGGTAGGAGCGCATCCACTCCTCCAGCATCGCCCGGTGCTCGGCGTTCTGGCGGACCTCCGACAGCGGCACCTGGTGGGCCCGCCAGGTGCCCTCGACCGGGAGGCCGTCCACCTCGCGCGGGCCGGTCCAGCCCTTGGGCGTGCGCAGCACGATCATCGGCAGCCGCTCGGCACGGCCGTCCTTGAACTCGGCGATCTCGTCGAAGGCCGTGTCGAGGGTCTCGGCCATCAGCCCGTGCATGACCGCCGGATCGTCGCCGGAGACGATGTGCGGGCGGTAGCCGTAGCCCTCGATGAGCTTGACCAGTTCCTCCTCGGGGATGCGGGCCAGGACGGTCGGGTTTGCGATCTTGTAGCCGTTCAGGTGCAGGATCGGCAGGACGGCGCCGTCGCGTTCGCGGTCGAGGAACTTGTTGGAGTGCCAGCCGGCGGCCAGCGGCCCGGTCTCGGCCTCGCCGTCGCCGATCACGCAGGCCACGGCCAGACCGGGGTTGTCGAAGGCGGCGCCGTAGGCGTGGGCCAGCGAGTAGCCGAGCTCGCCGCCCTCGTGGATGGAGCCCGGGACCTCGGGCGCGACGTGGCTGGGGATGCCGCCGGGGAAGGAGAACTGCCGGAACAGCCGGCGCATGCCCTCGGCGTCCTGCCCGACCTCCGGATACCTGTGGGTGTAGGAGCCCTCCAGCCAGGCGTGGGCGACCGCCGCCGGGCCGCCGTGCCCGGGGCCGGCGATGTAGATCATGTCCTGGCCGCGTTCCCGGATGATCCGGTTGAGGTGCGCGAAGCAGAAGTTCAGCCCGGGGGTGGTCCCCCAGTGGCCCAGCAGCCGGGGCTTGATGTGCTCGGGACGGAGCGGTTCCTCCAGCAGCGGGTTGTCCAACAGGTAGATCTGGCCGACCGACAGGTAGTTGGCCGCCCGCCAGTAGGCGTCGATGTGCGCGAGTGCATCCATACCTCCGACAGTTCCTCCGGTGCGGGATTCAAACCATCCGGGCCACCGGTTCCGTTCCGGTGCGGCCCGACGGCCACGGGGCAGGCGTGCGCGGCGGTCCGGGGCCCGGCCGCCCTCCCGGTCACGGCCTGGCAGCTCCTCCGGTCATGGTCCGGCCCCCGGCGGCGACCGCCTTGATCGCCGACGGAGCGCTTCCAGTAGGATCACTTTCCGGTTCGGCCGACGAAGGAGACCTCCCGGTGACGGAGTTGGAGCGCGTTCCCCCAGGCGTCGACCCCAACGTGCCGAGCTCCGCGCGCGTCTACGACTACCTCCTGGGCGGCAAGGACAATCTCAGGGTCGACCGGGCCGTCGCCGGGCGGCTGCTGGCGGTGGCGCCCGACACCCGCCTGGTGGCCCGGGCCAACCGGGACTTCCTGGTCCGGGCCGTGCGCCTCATGGCGGAGCGGGGCGTCCGGCAGTTCATCGATCTCGGCACCGGCATACCGACCTCGCCCAGCGTGCACGAGGTCGCCGGCAAGATCGGCCCTCCGGCCTCCGTGGTCTACGTCGACCACGACCCCGTCGTACACCTGCACACCGAGGTGCTGCTCGCCCTCGACCAGAACGTGGCGAGCGTCCAGGCCGACATCCGCCGTCCCGGCGCCGTCCTCGGCGACCCGCGGGTCGCCGAACTCATCGACTTCGCCCAGCCGGTCGGCGTGCTGATGGTGGGGGTGCTGCACTTCGTCACCGAGGCCGAGGACCCGGCCGGCATCATCGCCGCCTTCCGGGAACGCATGGCCGCGGGCAGCCACCTGGCGCTCTCGCACGCGATGGCCGAGAGCTCACCGGAGGCGGTGGCCCAGCTGACGGCCGCCACGGCCGGCTCCCCCACCCAGCCGACCTTCCGCTCCCGCGAGCGGGTGCTCGCGCTGCTCGACGGGTTCGAGCTGGTGGAGCCGGGTCTGGTGGCCGTGCAGGACTGGCGCGGCTGCGACGACCTCCCGCCGCTCCTCCGCCCCGAGCTGCCGCAGCTCAGGGTCGACGGCGCCGTGGGCCGCCTGGCGTAACGCGGGCCGTCCGGACCGCGGGCGTCTACCGGATCCGGGCGGAGTGTACAAAGATCTTCACGTTCTGCGCGCTCGAGCCCGCCCGAGGACTCGACCGCCTGACCCCGCCCGAGGAGAGGAAGCCGGAAGTGGAGATCGCCATCGTCGGAGGAGGGCTCGGCGGCCTGGCCGCCGCCCTGCTGCTGAGGCAGGCCGGCGTCGAGGCCACCGTCTACGAGCAGGCCACCCACCTGCGAGAGGTGGGGGCGGGCATCGTCGTCGCCCCCAACATGGTCCGCCCCCTGGTGCGGGCCGGGCTCGGCGAACGGCTGGCGGAGTCCGCGGTGGCCCTGGAGACGGCCTGGGAGTTCCGGCGCTGGCAGGACGGGCGGGTGCTGTTCTCCCAGCGGATGGGGGAGGAGTGCCGGCGGCTGTACGGCACCGACTGCTACGTCGCGCACCGGGCCGACCTGCTGGCCATGCTGCTGGAGGCGCTGCCCGAGGACGCGGTACGGCTCGACCGGCGGCTGACCGGCCTGCGGCAGGACGGCCGGGAGGTCGAGCTGGTCCTCACCGACGGACGGGGAGGGACGACGACGGTGGTCGCCGACGCGGTCGTCGGCGCCGACGGGATCCACTCCGCCGTCCGGCCCGCGGTCGTCGCCGAGGAGCCGGCGCGCTTCTCCGGCCTGTGCGCCTACCGGTGCCTGGTCCCGGCCGAGAACGCGCCCGAGCTGGCGCTGCGGCCGGTGCACTCGCTGTGGCTGGGGCCGGGCCGCCACTTCGTCCACTACCCGATCAGCGGGGGACGCCTGGTCAACGTCGTCGCGATCGTGCCGGCCGGCGACTGGCGGATCGAGTCGTGGACGGCCGACGGCCGGGTCGAGGACCTGGCGCGGGAGTTCGAGACGTGGGACCCCCGGCTCGGGCAGCTGATCGCCTCGGCGACCGGCACCAAGCGCTGGGCCCTGTACGACCGCAGCCCGCTGGAGCGCTGGACCGACGGGCGGGTCACCCTCCTGGGTGACGCCGCCCACGCGATGCTGCCCTTCTTCGGGCAGGGCGCCTGCCAGGCGGTCGAGGACGCGGCGGTCCTGGCGGCCTGCCTCCGGGGGGCCACGCGCGAGACGGCGGCGCAGGCGCTGCTGCGTTATGAGGAGATCCGCCGGCCCCGGGCATCCCAGGTCCAGCTCATGAGCCGCGGCCGGGAGGTGCACAACCACCTGCCCGACGGCCCCGCCCAGCGTGAGCGCGACGCGTCCTTCGCCGGCGGCGACCCGCTGCGGCAGAACTCCTGGATCTACGGCCACGACCTGGAGGCCGACCTGGTCCACTGACCCCTCCGGCCGCCGGGCGCCGGCCGGAGACCCGGCAGAGCCGGCAGAAGACCTGGCCGGAGACACGGCACCGCCGGCGTCACGTGACGCCGGCGGTGCCCATCGACGGCCGGACCGCCTCCGGCCCCTGGCCCGGCCTGTCAGCCGGTGACCTCCACGCCCTTCCAGAAGGCCACGTAGCCCTTGATGTGGGCGGCCTCCGGCTTGGGTTCCGCGTAGTACCAGGCGGCGTCGGGGTTGTCCGCGCCGTCGACCTGCAGCGTGTAGTAGTTCGCCGTCCCCTTCCAGGGGCAGACCGTGGTGGTCTCCGACGGCTTCAGGTATTGCGGGGACACCGATTCGACGGGGAAGTAGTGGTTGCCCTCCACCACCCGGGTCTCGTCGCTCTCTGCGATGATCTCGCCGTTCCAGCGCGCAGTTGCCATGCACCAAGGCTGGCACATCCGGCCTCCCGGCGCGCGGGCCGCGGGGACTCCGGCCGAACGGCCGATCTTCCCGGCCGGTTCCGCCCGCCGGTCGGCCGAACGGCCGATGCCCCCGGGGAAGCGCCACGGCGAGGCTGGGCGCGTGAATCTCCGAACCCCACATCTGATGACGGCCGGCCTCGTCCTCCTGGCGACCGCCGGCTGCGGCCTCGGTTCCATCGGCCGGGAGCGGCACGACTCCCGGGAGTTCCCCTACTCGGCGGCGGAGCTGGTGATCAGGGCGGCGGGCACGCCGGTCCGCCTCGAACCCGGCGTCGCCGGCACGCTCCAGGTCGACCGGCGGCTCAAGGGCAAGGCCGCCGACGAGGGCAACGCGTCGTGGTCGTTGAAAGGCGGCACCCTGACGGTGGGCGCCGTCTGCTCCGGCATCGTGATCGACTGCGATTCCCAGTACACGGTCAAGGTGCCGCCGGGCGTGGCGGTCGAGGTCGACGGCGACGACGACGTGAGCGCCGTCCGCCTCACCCGGGCGCTGAACGCCACCAGTCGCGGCGGCGACGTGCGCACCGACGCCGTCTCCGGACCGATGCGCCTGGTCAGCCGGATCGGCAAGGTGACCGCGCGGCGGATCGGCTCCTCCGACGTCACGGCGCGCTCGTCCGACGGCCTCATCGCCCTGTACTTCGCCACGGTCCCCAGCCGGGTGGAGGCCGTCTCCGGCAGCGGGACCGTCGACGTGGTGGTGCCGAGGACCGGCGACGCCTACCGCGTCACGGTCTCCAGCAAGGATGGCAGGGCCACCTCACGCGTGCCCCGGGCCTCCGCCGCCCCGCGCTCGCTGAACGCGCGTTCCGGCGAGGGCGACGTCCGCGTACGGCAGACCGGGCAGGGCTGAGGCCGGCGGCCGGAGACGCGGGAGGCGGCGCGGGCCGTGATGTCAGGGCGTGTCCTTGACGAACACCCGGATCGCCTCGGCCAGCAGGGCCGGCTGGTCCTCCGGGATGAAGGTGTAGCTGTCGGAGATCTCGACCAGCCGGCCCTGAGGCAGCAGCTCCGCCAACCGCCTTCCGTGCTCCCGGGGCATGACGCGGTCCTCCACCGCCCAGACGACGAGCGCCGGACGGTCGAAGGAGCGCAGCCGGCCGGTCGCCTCGACCAACTGATGCCGTCTGGCGGAGCGGAGGTATTTGGTCAGGTCGCGGCGGATGTCCCGGCGGCTGAACAGGGGGCGGAACCAGGCGTCGGTGATCTCATGGGGGATCGGCCGCTTGGACATCGTCCCGTAGGGCAGGCGGCGCAGCGCGCGCAGGCGCAGCGGCTGGTAGATGAGATTCAGACCGCCCGGCAGCCGCCCGGCCAGGACCAGGGCCTTGCCCGGCAGGCCCGGCGGGTAGTTGTCGAACGCCTCGCAGGCGGCCAGGACCAGCCGGGCCACGCGCTCGGGGCGCTCGCCCGCCAGCACCAGGGCGATCCCGATGTCGTTCTGCACCAGGGTCACCTCGCGCAGGTCCAGCTCCTCGACGAACTCCGCCAGGATGCGGGCGTGGCCGTGCAGGGACAGGTCCGCGCCGGGGTCCATGGCCCGCAGATGGGAGCCGAGCGGAAGGGTCGGGACGACACAGCGATGCTCCGGGCTCAGGTCAGCGACCACGTGCCGCCAGAGTGAGCCGTCCATGCCGAGGCCGTGCACCAGGACGACCACCGGGCCGTCGCCGCCGGTGTCCTCGTAGGCGATGGTCCCCGCCGACAGCCGTACGTGGCGCATGGAGCCTCCAGGATTTGATAGATCGCTCTAGCGACATCTTAGATATGATCGGCTACGTAGGCGAAGACGGAGACGAGGAGCCCCAGTGGCCAGCACCAGAGATCGCATCGTCGACGCCGGCGCGGAGCTCTTCCGGCGTCAGGGATACACGGGCACCGGCCTGAAGCAGATCGTCGCCCAGGCGGACGCCCCCTTCGGCTCGATCTACCACTTCTTCCCCGGCGGGAAGGAACAGCTCGGCGACGTGGTCATCCGCTGGTCGGGTGGCCTCTACCTGCAACTGCTCGACGCGGTCTTCACACCCGCGCCGGACGTCGTGACCGCGGTGGGCGACTTCTTCGCCGGGGCCGCCGAGACGCTGCGCGAGACCGACTACGCCGACGCCTGCCCGATCGCCACGATCGCCCTGGAGGTGGCCGGCACCAACGAGGTGCTGCGCCGGGCCACCGCCGACGTCTTCGACAGCTGGATCGGCGGGCTGGCCGAGCGCTTCGGCCAGGCCGGCATCCCCGACGGCAGGGCCCGGGAGCTCGCCGTCACCCTGCTGGCCTCCCTTGAGGGCGCCTTCGTCCTCAGCCGGGCCATGCGGAGCACGCAGCCCCTGGAGATCGCGGGGGCGGCACTGGTCGCCGCGGTGCGGGAGGCCGTGGACGCGCGCCGGAGCGAGTAGGCGGAACGGACCCATGCCTAGAAATACCTTATTCCCGCTATTAGTAATGATCGGGAATTATCTGCCGATTGAGATATATCCCGCCGAAATTTAGCTGATTAGCGAAATTTAGCATCTTAGGCATAATTATGTTAATCAATTCCCGGGACAGGATATCTTCTTGCGTTTTTGCAGGTGCGGGGGTCCGGCACGGATAACGCCACCTCATCCTCGGAACTCGAGGACGAGGACCCTTCGGAGGCATCGATGAGTGAGTTTCCTACCGGGGTAGGGACGCATTCGCGCCAGCAGAACGAGCATCAGGCCCCGCCCGGAACGGGTCAGCAGGCCAAAGCCGCCGCGGCAGAGGTGGCGGACACCGCCAAGGAGCAGGCCCGGGCGGGAGCGCGATCCGCGCCGGGGACACGGCAGGCGTCACGGCCCGGTACCGGGCGCCCCGGGCCGGAAAGGGCACCGTACGGCAAAGCCCTGGTCGGCGGCGGTTCGGCGGTCCCGTCGCGGGCAGGCGGTACACATGCGTGTAGTAGTCGTCGGCGCGACCGGGAACGTGGGCACGAGCGTGGTGTCCGCCCTCGCCTCCGACCAGAACGTCACATCCATCGTGGGCCTGGCCCGCCGGCTGCCGGACTGGAAACCGGACAAGACCACCTGGCACGCCGTGGACGTCTCCACCGGCGACCTGGCGCCGCATTTCGCCGGGGCCGACGCGGTCGTGCACCTGGCGTGGCTGTTCCAGCCCACCCGCGACCCGGTGGCGACCTGGCGGGTCAACGTTCTGGGCAGTGTGCGGGTCTTCGAGGCCGCGGCGGAGCAGAACGTCCCCGTCGTGGTCCACGCCTCGTCGGTGGGCGCCTACTCCCCCGGCCCGAAGAACCGGCCGGTGACCGAGGAGTGGCCCACCCACGGCTGGCCGGGTGCCGCCTACGGCAGGGAGAAGGCGTACGTGGAGCGCCTGCTCGACGTGTTCGAGCGGGACCACCCGGACACCAGGGTCGTGCGGCTGCGGCCGGGCTTCATCTTCAAGCGGGAGGCGGCGACCGAGCAGCGCCGGCTGTTCGGGGGGCCGTTCGTGCCGCAGCGGCTGGTGCGGCCGCGACTGATCCCCTTCGTCCCCGACACCCCCGGGCTCATGTTCCAGGCGCTCCACGCCGAGGACGCCGGCGAGGCCTACCGCCTGGCGGTCACCCGGCCGGTCTCGGGCGCCTTCAACCTCGCCGCCGACCCCGTGATCGAACCGTCCGTGCTGGCCGAGCTGCTCGACGCCCGGCTGGTGCCCGTCCCGGGCTGGGTGCTGAGGAACACCGCCGCCCTCGCCTGGCACATGCGCCTGGTCCCGGCCGCGCCCGGCCTGGTCGACCTGGTGCTCAGAGTGCCGATCATGGATGTCACCCGGGCCCGCACCGAGCTCGGCTGGCAGCCCCGCCACACGGCGGTCGAGGCGCTGCGGGAGCTGCTGGAGGGCCTGCGCTCCGCCGCGGGAATGGACACCCCGCCCCTGTCGTCCCACGCCGGCGGCCCGGCGCGGATCGGCGAGGTGTCGAGCGGGGTCGGCGGCCGGCCGTAGCCGGCGCGGGAGGAAAGCGACCGTAAGGGGCGGGGAAAGGGACCACCGCCTCCCCGTTCCGGGGGTGGGGGCCGGGTATAGCCGTCCTACGTCGAGGCGCCGCCTACCGACGACCGACAGGAGGACTCATGACCGCCGACGACCGTACGGACAAGGACCGGCAGCTGGACGAGGCCCGGGTCGACTTTCACGACACCAACCTGACCACCGATCAAGGCATCCGGGTGGACGACACCGACAACTCGCTCAAGGCGGGCGAGCGGGGTCCGACGCTGATGGAGGACTTCCACTTCCGGGAGAAGATCACCCACTTCGACCACGAGCGGATCCCGGAGCGGGTGGTGCACGCCCGCGGCGCGGGGGCCTACGGCTACTTCGAGCCCTACGACGACTCGCTGGCCGCCTTCACCACCGCGCGGTTCCTCACCACGCCGGGAGTGCGGACCCCGGTCTTCACCCGCTTCTCCACGGTGGCCGGCTCGCGGGGGTCCGCCGACACGGTGCGTGACGTGCGCGGCTTCGCCACCAAGTTCTACACCCCGCAGGGCAACTTCGACCTCGTGGGCAACAACATGCCGGTCTTCTTCATCCAGGACGGCGTCAAGTTCCCCGACTTCGTGCACGCGGTGAAGCCCGAGCCGCACAACGAGATCCCGCAGGCGTCCTCGGCCCACGACACGCTGTGGGACTTCGTGCAGCTGCAGCCCGAGACCACCCACATGATGATGTGGCTGATGTCGGACCGGGCGCTGCCCCGCAGCTACCGGATGATGCAGGGGTTCGGGGTGCACACCTTCCGCCTCGTCGACGCCGAGGGCCGCGGCACCTTCGTGAAGTTCCACTGGAGGCCCAAGCTCGGCATCCACTCACTCGTCTGGGACGAGACCCAGAAGATCGCCGGCAAGGACCCCGACTTCAACCGCAGGGACCTGTGGGAGGCGATCGAGAGCGGGAACTTCCCCGAGTGGGAGCTCGGCGTCCAGCTCGTGCCGGAGGAGGACGAGCACGCCTTCGACTTCGACCTCCTGGACGCCACGAAGATCATTCCAGAGGAGCAGGTGCCGGTGCGGCCGGTCGGGCGCCTGGTGCTCGACCGCAACCCCGACAACTTCTTCGCCGAGACCGAGCAGGTCGCCTTCCATCTCGGCAACGTCGTGCCGGGCATCGACTTCACCAACGACCCGCTGCTGCAGGCCCGGCTGTTCTCCTATCTCGACACCCAGCTGATCAGGCTCGGCGGGCCGAACTTCCCGCAGATCCCGGTCAACCGGCCGGTGGCCGAGGTGCGCAACCACCATCGCGACGGCTACCACCAGATGACCATCCCCCGGGGTCAGGCGAGCTACCACCCCAACTCCCTCGGCGGAGGCTGCCCGGCGGTCGACGGCGCGGGCGCCTACACCCACTACCAGGAACGGGTGGACGGCGACAAGATCCGCAAGCGCAGCGCGAGCTTCGCCGACCACTACAGTCAGGCCACCCTGTTCTGGAACAGCATGGCCGGCTGGGAGAAGGCGCACATCGTGGCGGCCTTCCGCTTCGAGCTCGGCAAGGTGGTCCACACCCACGTGCGCGAGGGCGTGGTCCGCAACCTCAACCACGTCGACCACGACCTGGCCGTCCTGGTCGCCGAGGGCGTCGGGGTGGAGCCGCCCGCCGGACCCGCCGTGCCCAACCACGGCCACGCCTCCCCCGCCCTCAGCCAGGACCACGCCCCGGTGGAGAGCGTCGCCACCAGGAAGATCGCCATTCTCGCCGCCGACGGCGTCGACGCCGCCCAGGTCGAGGGCGTGCAGGCGGCGCTCACCGTCATGGGGGCGATCTGCGAGGTGCTGGCCGCGCGGGACGGCGCGGTACGGGGCGAGGACGGCGAGCAGGTCCCGGTGACCCGCGCGATGAGCACCGTGGCCTCGGTGCTCTACGACGCCGTGGTGGTGCCCGGCGGGAAGGCGAGCGTGCAGGCCCTGTGCGAGGACGGCGACGCCGTGCACTTCGTCTCGGAGGCGTTCAAGCACGGCAAGGCCGTCGGAGCCATGGGCGCCGGGGTGGAGCTGCTGGAAGACGCGCGGGTCGGATCCTCCGCGCAGCCGGGAGTGGTCATCGACGCCGAGGGGAGCCTGGAGGACTTCACCTCGGCCTTCGCCGCGGCGGCCGCCGCCCACCGCCATCCCGCACGCGACACCCAGCGGATGCCGGCGTGAGCCGCGGCGCCCCCGCCCCCCGGGGGAGTGCGGTCACGGAGGTGACGGCGCTCCCCGACGGGGCAGGGGCCCGGTATGACGACACAGCTCTCCCTGGACGGGATCGCCTGGCCCGCCGCGGGTGACGGGGGACGGCCGGACGTGGAGCGGATCCTGGTCGGCACGGCCTCGTGGACGGACAGGTCGCTGCTGGAGTCGGGCTGGTATCCGGCCGGCGCGTCCACCCCGGCCGCGCGCCTGGCCTACTACGCCTCACGGTTCCCGATCGTCGAGGTGGACGCCACCTACTACCACCCGCCGGCCCAGCGCACGGTGGAGGCCTGGCGGGACCGCACCCCGCGGGGGTTCACCTTCAACGTCAAGGCGTTCTCCCTGCTGACCAACCACCCCACCCGGCGGGAGTCCCTCTACAAGGACCTGCGGGACAGGCTCGGCACGTCGAAGCGGACGGTCTACCTGAGCGACGTCGGGCCGCGGATCGCCGAGGAGGTCTGGCAGCGCTTCCTCAGCGCGCTCAGGCCCTTGCACGAGGCGGGGAAGCTGGGGGCCGTGCTCTTCCAGTTCCCCCCGTGGTTCCCCATCGGGCGGGACAACCGGCGCTACATCCTCGAATGCGCGCGCCGCTGCGGCCCCATGCGCATCTGCGTGGAGTTCCGCAACCACACCTGGATGGCGGAGGACAACCGGGCCGAGACCCTCGACTTCCTCGCCTCGCACGACATCCCCTACGTGTGCGTCGACATGCCGCAGGGGCACCCGTCGTCGATCCCGCCGGTCCTCGCCGCGACCTCCGACCTGGCCCTCGTCCGCCTCCACGGGCACTCCGACAGGTGGACCAGCAAGAAGATCGAGGAGCGCTTCGCCTACCTGTACTCGGAGCCCGAGCTCAGGCGCTGGGCCACCAGGATCCGCGCGCTGGCCGGCGAGGTCCCGACCACCCACGTGCTCCTGAACAACTGCTGCGGGGACAACTCCCAGCGCAACGCGGCACGGCTGGCCGTCCTCCTCGGCGCCGCCGAGCCGGAACGGGCCCCGGCTCAGCGGGCCCCCGGCTGAGGGGACGGCCGGGGACGCCGCCCCGTACGCGGGCGCGTCCCGGCCGCCGGCGCGCTCCCCCGCCCGGCGGCGTCGCGAGGTGACCGCTCCATACCCGTGCGGGCGGTCACCTCACCCCGCGCCTCGTCGCCGCCATGGCGGCTCTGCGCTCGTCGGGGGTGGTGCCTCCCCACACGCCGTACATCTGGCGGGTGTTCAAGGCGTAGTCCAGGCAGCGCAGCCGTACCGGACAGCGGCGGCAGACGGCTTTGGCCTGTTCGTACTGCTCTCGGCCGGGCCCCTCGGCGGACACGGGGAAGAAGAGCTCGGGGTCCTCGTTGAGGCAGGAGGAGCGGCGGGACCAGTGGATGATGGGAATGACGTTGCCCTGGATAGACATAGGCGGGATCCAATGAACGTGGAGAAGCTCGACAGTGGGCGGCTCAGCTTCTGGATCGGGTGCCCGTAGAAAACACATTCATACCTTTTCGGGTGAAAAATCACATGGCCTTGACCTCGGTTTTCACGGCGCTCGCGGGTTCAGCGGAACCGGAAGGACCGGGGTCCGGTGATCTCGGTGTCGTCGAGGTGGTCGATCAGGTCGTCCTTGTCGCTCAGGCCGCTCTCCCTGACCAGCCGCGGCCCCATCTCGCGGACCTGGTCGGCCATGTCCTCCATGCCGATCGCGTCGAGCGCCGCGCGCAGCTTGGCCAGGCCGCGCCCCATCTCCACGCTCGCCACGTGGGAGAGCGTCGCCGGCAGCGCCCGCTGCAGGCTCCGCACCGCCACGTCCTTGTCGCGCTCCGGTAGCTGGGGCAGGATGTCGGCCAGCGTGGACAGGGCCACGGCGCACGTCTGGTGCTGCCGCGAGGAGGCGCTGACGACGATCAGGTCGATCAGCGCGGCCGCGATGCGCCGCTGCACGGCGTCGTCGTAGACCACCGGCAGCGGCCCGCCGTACTCGGCGGCGTCGGGGACGCCCGCGGCCGCCCAGCGGGCCGACAGGTCACGCAGGGCCCCGACCGCGGCGAGCGCCACGTCGGGGTTCTGCCGGGTGGAGGTGGCGGCCCAGGCGACGTTGCCGAGCTGCTCGATGGCGTAGTCGGGATCGACGTCGGCGTTGCGGGCCCGGTCGATCGTGACGCAGGTGAGGACGGTGTCGGCGACGTGGGCGCGCTGCTCGGGGCTCCCGCCGCGGATCCGGGCGACGGTGTCGCCGTAGGCGAGCAGGTCGCCGATGCGCACCTGGAAGGCGACCTCGACCACCTCTCCCGTGCCGGCCAGCAGCGACTCCAGGCGGGCCGTGCTGATGTCGATCACGTATCCGGTGGCCCGGGTGGTCACCGGGACCTGCTCTCCCTCCAGCCGGGGGGCCGTGCGGGAACGGGCCAGCAGCGGCATCTGGCGTACCCGGGCCCGGTAGGCCAGCTCCTGGATCGAGCGCACCACGGAGGTGGGACGCATCTGGTCGATCATGAGATATCCCATGAACACCAGCAGGATGAGCGCCCCCGCGGCCAGCACGACCGCCAGGAGCGCCCCCACCCCGGCCCATTCGGGCCGCGAGACGGCCATCACGAGATAGGTGTAGGTGGCACAACCGGCGACATACCCGAAATATGCCTGGTTGGCCCTGCGCCGGAGGAACTGGTCGAACACCACCGGCGCCACCGACGTCGCGGTGTGCGAGACCGCCACCAGCAGCGCCGACAGGGTGAGCGTGGTGACCGTCACCAGGCCCGTCGCGATCACGCTCAGCATCTTGACCAGGTTGTCGTGCGGGAACAGCCGCAGGAAGACCGCCCGGACGCCGGCGGGCCACTCCGACGAGGAGATGTCCGCCGAGACCGATCCCACCGCCAGCGCCACCGCGCCGAGCACCATGAGCAGCGGGGTGAACAGGAATTCCGCCGCCGACAGCCGCATGCGGACCCGGAGGTCCTGCCGGTTGGGCACAAGGCGCTGGAGTTGGGAGATTTCCGACATCGCCCGCCATTACCCTCGGGCCGACGGAACAAACGATCATTCCGCCGGAGCGAGGCACCGCCCGGCCGTCGTGATCTCCGCCCCCATGTTGCGCTCCATCATCCGCAGCGCCGCGTCGCCGAGGTCGGCGTGGATGTGGGCGACGCAGTCACGCGGCACCCGGATGCAGAAATGGCGCACGTACGCGTCGAGCGCGGTGTACAGGATGCACTGCTCGGTCACCTGGCCGGTCAGCACCAGCGTCTCGACCCCCCGGCGGCGCAGGAGGTATTCGAGCGAGGTGCCGAAGAACGCGCTGTGGCGCACCTTGGGCAGGAAGGCGCAGTCGCGAGGGGGCAGCACGGGCTCCACCAGCTCCGGGTGCCTGCCCTTGCGCGCCAGCGTCTCGATGTCCTCGCGGGTGGCCGCGAAGTCGCCGTGGTTGTCGTTGACGTAGATCAGATCGACGTCCTCGCACCCGTGCGCCCGTCCGGCGAGCTCCGACAGCGGCCCCGTGATCCCGGCGACGCTCCGCGCCAGCGGCCCGGCGTCCTGGTGGTCGTACGGGTTCAGCATGTCCACCACGATCACCGCTGTGGCCCCCACGCCACGCTCCTCTCCCCCGTGCTTGTCCGCCGTCCGTTCGCCGCCCCTTCCGGACGGCGCCGCGCCCCGGGCGGAGGGGACGCCGCGCTCCCCCCGCCCGGCGCCGTCGTCCCCGGCACCGCCCAGGTGACGGTTGCCCGAGGTGACGGCCGGCCGTCACCCGGCCGGCTGCGCCCGCCCGTTCGGGACGCAGTGGGTCATCTTCAGGCCGGACACCTCGCGCGGCCCGTTCTTGCCCAGCTTGGACAGCCGCTCGCGCTCCTCCTCGTCCAGGTCCTGACTCGCCAGCGGCTCCAGGTGGGCGACGTCCCCGGGCCCGATCCCGAGCCCCTCCCCGACGCGCAGCCCCAGCTCGTCCTCGACCATCAGGAAGTGCCAGACCATGCGCTCCTGGACGGGCCGCTCGGCCTGCGACAGCAGGGTGACGAAGTTCAGCACGAGGTCGTCGCGTTCCCACTGCTCCATCAGCAGGTAGCGCTGACCCGCCTGGGCGTAGTCGTTGGTCCTGGGGATGCGCTTACGGGTCAGCCGGCCGGAGATGACCGGCCCCTGCTCGTCGTGGGTGGGGTAGTGCCCCTCGCTCAGCCCGCCGAGCAGGGACGGCTCGTAGTTGATGTGCGGGCTCTCCCCCTCGGTGTCGACGTAGAAGGTCATCTGCCCGTCGCGCTGGTTGGTGCGCACCTCGGCGTGCTTGGCCTGGTTGACCGGGAGCTGCAGGTAGTTGGGCCCCACCCGGTGGCGCTGGGTGTCGCTGTAGGAGAACGTCCGGCCCACCAGCATCTTGTCGTCGGAGAAGTCGAGCCCGTCGACCAGGACCCCGGTGCCGAAGGAGATCTGCTCGTTCTCGGCGAAGTTGTTGGCCACGTTCCGGTCCAGGACCATCCGGCCGACCGGCAGCGCGGGGAAGTCGTTCTCCGGCCACACCTTGGTGTCGTCCAGGGGATCGAAGTCCAGCTCGGGGTGCTCCTCGTCGGTCATGATCTGCACCAGGAGCTCCCACTCGGGGAAGTCACCGCGGTCGATCGCCTCGTGCAGGTCCTTGGTGGCGTGCCCCAGCTCCTGCGCCTGCACGGCGGCCGCGTCGGCGGCGGTCATGCTCCGCACGCCCTGCTTGGGGATCCAGTGATATTTCACCAGATGGGTCTCCCCCTGCTGGTTCACCCACTTGTAGGTGTTCACGCCGAAGCCCTGCATGTGCCGGTAGTCGGCCGGGATGCCGCGCGGGCTGAACAGGTTGACCAGCATGTGCATGCTCTCCGGGGTCTGCGACATGAAGTCGAAGATCCGGTTGGGCTCCTGCCGGAAGGTCACCGGGTCGGGCTTGAGCGCATGGATCACGTCGGGGAACTTGATGGCGTCCCTGATGAAGAAGACGGCCAGGTTGTTGCCGACGAGGTCCCAGTTGCCGTCCTCGGTGTAGAACTTCACCGCGAACCCGCGCGGGTCGCGCGCCGCCTCGGAGGAGTCCCTGCCGCCGATCACGGTGGAGAAGCGGACGGCCAGTTCGGTCCGCTTGCCCGCCTCCTGGAACAGCTTCGCCCTGGTGTAGCGGCTGACCGGCTCATCGCCCAGCTTGCCGTACGCCTCGAAGTACCCGTAGGCGGTCACCCCGCGGGCGTGCACCACCCGCTCGGGGATCCGCTCCCGGTCGAAATGGCTGATCTTCTCCAGGAACTGGTAGTTCTCCAGGGTGGCCGGGCCTCGCGCGCCGACCGTGCGCTGGTTCTGGTTGTCGTAGACCGGGTGCCCCTGCCGATTGGTCAGCACCGGTCGCTCGTTCCCCCGCTGCGGTCCGTTGCTCGACACGTCCGTCATCGTGACGCTTCCCTCCTTGCGGTGATCATTTCCGGCGCACCGAATCCCTGCCGGCACACGAGGGGTTCCCTATCCGGCTAAAAGCGACTTATAGCGCCAAAAATAAGAATCTCCGCAAGAGGGAAGTTCACTTGAACGGCGCCCGCCCGGCACGGCCGCCGTTCACCGGGCCTTGGCCGTGGCCCTCCTGTTGGCCTTCTTGATGGCCTCGACGAGCTGGTCCTTGGTCATCGTGGACCGGCCGTCGATGCCCAGGCGCTTGGCCACCTCGTACAGATGCTGCTTGGACGCGTGGGCGTCCACCCCTTCGGCGGTCCTGCCCCGCTTCGGAGTGCTCCTGGCCGCCTGGGCGTCGGAGGGGCCCTTGCGGGCCTTCGGCTCCCAGTGGTCGCCGACCTTCTCGAAGGAGTGCTTCAGCGCGGCGAAGGCCGTACGGTGCGCCCGCTCCCCCTCGCCATAGGTCTCCACCGCCGAGTCGTGGGCCTTGATCCAGGTGTCCCGCGCCTTCTTGGAAGAGCGCTGCAGCGTCGACGGGAGTTCTTCTCGTGCCGGCATCTCCGGTTCACCTCTCTCGCTCGTCACCGGTGTCACCGCCCCCATGCCCGCACCCTCCCGGTTCATGTCAGGGCGGTGGCCTCACCTCGGAGGCGACCTCCGGAACCGTGCCGTGCCGGACGCCTCAGGCCGAGCGCCTCAGGCCGAGCGCCTCAGCAGGGAGACGACCGCCCGCTCCACATCGCCGTGCGTGGCGAGCTGCCCGAAACCCGCGTCGGCACCGAGGCCGGTCAGCGCCCCCGCGATGGTCCGGCCCCTCTCGTAGGCCTCGACGACGCGGGGATCCACGTAGGAGGCGCGGGCGACGGCGGGGGTGTTGCCCAGGTAACCGGCCACCTCCTTGATCACCCGGTTGACCGCCCGCCTCCTGCCGGTCCTGGACCGCACGCGGGAGGAGACCGCCAGGCCCACCGCGGCCAGCACCGTCGCGTGCCAGGTCCGGAAGTCCTTGGCCGAGACCTCCGATTCCAGGGTCTCGCGGAGGTAGGCGTTGATGTCGTCGCTGCGCACGTCCACCCATCGGGAGCCGTCCTTGTAGCGCAGCAGCTCCCCGCCCTCTCCCGAGCTGTGCAGGGAGGAGATCACCTTGCACACCTCCGCGTCCACGATCTCCACCTCCCGATGCCTGCCGCCCTTGGCGGGATAGGAGCAGATGACCCTGCCCGCCCTACAGGTGACGTGCTCCATCCGGAGCGTGGCCAGCCCGAACGACTCGTACGCCTCCCCTCCCACCCGGAAGAAGCCGATGTCGAGCATCCTGGCCGCGGCGGCCAGCACCCGCTCGCGCGTCGGCCCCCGCTGTTCCAGGTGCTCGGCGACCCGCTCGCGGAACTTCGGCAGCCGCTCGGCCATCTCCCGCACCCGCTCGAACTTCGCCAGATCCTGCTCGGCCCGCCAGACGTCGTGGTAGCGGTACTGGCGCCGGCCGGCCGTGTCGGTGCCGACCGCCTGGATGTGCCCATCCGGCGACCGGCAGATCCAGACGTCGGTCCAGGCGGGCGGGAGCGCCAGTGCCCTGATCCTGTCGAGGGTGCGGCGCTCGCGCACCCGGCCCCCGCCGGGGTGGTGGTAGCTGAAACCACGTCCCCTGCGCCGCCGCCGGATGCCCGGCTCCGCGGGGTCGCTGTTCCGGAGTTCGGTCATGTCCGCCCCCCTACCCGGGAAGGACGCTCTCATGAGCGGGACCTTCTCCCGGGGCCCGGGACGGTCCTCTGTAGGGTCGTGGGTCATGACGCTGCGTGTGGTGATCGCCGACGACGAGGACCTGATCCGTGCGGGCCTGAGGATCATCATCGACTCGGAGCCCGACCTCACCGTGGTGGGCGAGGCCGCGGACGGCGCGGCCGTCGTGCCGGTGGTCCGCGAACACCGGCCGGACGTGGTGCTGATGGACGTGCGGATGCCGGCCGTGGACGGCATCCAGGCCACCCGCAGGCTGACCGCGCTGCCCGAACCGCCCAAGGTCGTGGTGGTCACCACGTTCGAGAACGACGACTACGTCTACGATGCGCTGCGGGCCGGGGCCAGCGGCTTCCTGCTCAAGCGCACCCGCCCCGCCGAGCTGGTCCAGGCGGTCCGGACCGTGGCCGCCGGCGACTCCCTGCTGTTCCCCGCCGCCATCCGCGGGCTGGCCGCGCGGCGCGAGGGCGGCCGGGCCGTCCCCGGCATCGGCCGGCTGACCTCGCGCGAGGGCGACGTGCTGCGCCTGATGACCCGCGGCCTGTCCAACGGGGAGATCGCCGCGGAGCTGGTCGTCAGCATGGAGACGGTGAAGACCCACGTGGGCAACGTGCTGGCCAAGCTGGAGGCCCGCGACCGCACCCAGGCCGTCATCACCGCCTACGAGTCGGGCTACGTCTCCCCGCGCTGAGACCGCCCGGCGCCGCGCCGCACTTCTGCACCATGCCCCTCAGACCGGGACGGCCACCCCCGCGTTGCGCAGGATGTCGGCTCCGGCCAGCACCGTGCTCTCCGCGGCGGTCAGGCCGGAGGCGGCCAGGTGGGCGTCGACGATGCGCAGGCCCACGCCGTAGCCGGCCATGTCCGGGACGCCGGCCGGCTCCTGGCCGAACCTGCGCATGGCCGCGTCGCCCAGCACGTAGGCCGGGGTGTGCCGCATGCCGGCGAGGCCGACGCGGGCGGTGATCTTCTCGTAGGCGCGGTCGAACTCCGCGCCGGTCACCATCCCCGACCACGGACCCATGGCCTCGGGGCCGGACAGCTCCCGGACGAACGCCTCGGCCAGCCCCTCGGACACGACGTGCTCACCGACCGTGACCGTCCTGGGGTCCCACTCCACGTTGTGGTAGCGGACCTGGTGGTGGAACTCGTGCACCGCGCAGTGGGCGATCCTGCCGATGACGTCGTCGGCGGGCCAGGCCAGCAGGTAGAGCCAGCCCGGCGTGGCTCCCATGCCGTAGTAGCCGCCGACGGTGGTCGTCAGATACTCGTCGTCGGGGTCGCCCAGGACGAGCATGACCTGGAGGCTCTCGGGGCCCCTGATCCCCGGCACCGCGTCGCCGAGCCGCTTCCACGCGGCCGCGAGGGCGTCGCCGATCCGGCCCCGGACGTCCTCCTCGACCAGCCGGCGCAGCGCGGGCAGGTAGCGGTCGTCGTCGCGGTCCACCCGGAAGCCGCCGCCCCCGTGGTGGATGTCGACGATGTCGCCGGGCACGGGGACGGCCCGGCGCATCGGCGCGAGCATGCCGCGCAGCGCGTCCGGACGCCGGTCGAGCGGGAGTCCGGTCAGCTCCAGCATGGCCCGCGGGGTGTCGTGAACGATGATTTCCATGCCCGGCACGCTAGGAACTCACGCTACGTGAGAGTCAACCCCGGGGCTCCGCCGTCCTGGCGATGTTCCTCGGTGCCGGAGCCCTCGCCGGAGGAGGCGGGGTGCCGCGGCCTCATCCCTCGGCGGGGAAGCGGCGTTCCAGGTTCCCCGACGGGAGTGGCGACCTCCCGGGCCGGGCGTGCGGAGCCGTCCGCCGCCGCCGGGAGCGCCGTGGCGTCATTTCTTGATCAACGGAACGACCTGGTCGATCGCGTAGGGGATGCTCAGCACGGTGTTGAAGGACAGCGCCGCGCCGATCGGCGGGTCCTGGTAGGTCAGGAACAGAGCGCGGCCCTCCTTGGCGACCTTGAGCTCCTTGTACACGCTGTCGTTCTTGATGCGCTCCCACGGCTCCTTGCCGGTCGTCAACCACACCAGCCGGTCGACCTCCAGCATGTTCAACCCCTCCGAGCCGAACTCGGCGACGTTGGACAGGCCCGCCTGCTCAGTGATCTTCTCGGGGATCGTGAAGCCGAGCTCGGCGAGGAACGCCGACTTGGGGTCACCCTTCTGGAAGGCCGAGTACGTCCCGCTCTTGAAGCTGTCGGCGGCGACGGCCGTCAGGCCCTCCCACTGCGGGTTGGCCTCGCGGGCCTGGGCGAACTTCACGCCGATGCCGTCGATGAGCGCCTTGGCCTCGGCCTCCTCACCGAGGGCCCGTCCGGCGAGCAGCGTCATCTCCTGCCACGGCGCGGCGTAGGGGTCGAAGCCCTTGGGCTGGGCCACGACGGGGGCGATCTTCGAGAGCTGGTCGTACTGCTCCTTCTGGATCCCGGAGTACATGGCGAAGATCAGGTCGGGCTTGAGCGCGACGACCTTCTCCATCTTGACGCCGTCCTCGCGCAGGCCGAGCACGGTGGGCTCGACGCCGCCCCACGCGTCCTTGGCCCACGGCCAGTCGGTGAACGGCGTGCGCTGGAACCAGTCCACCACACCCACCGGCCTGTGCCCGAGGGCCAGCAGGGGCTCGTGGTCGCTGAGGCCGATGGTGACGATCCGCTCCGGCTTCTCGGTGATCTCCGTGGTGCCGTGGAGGTGCTCGACCTCGAGCGGGAAAGCGGCTCCGGCGGCGGGCGCCCCCACTGCCGTGGCCTCGGCTTGAGGGCTGGATGGACCGCCGCTGCCGCCGCAGGCGGCCGCGGTCATGGCCAACGTCAGAGTGGCGAATGCCGTCAGCAGGCGGTTCGTCTGGAGAGGGGGGAACATCGTCTTCTCATGTCTCTTCGATGCGACACACGGTCTCAGGGTTACAAACGGCACGAGGGAGAATATTAAGGTAAGGCTTACCTTAATACAATCACTCAAGTAAGGTTAGGTTTGCCTGAATTCCGCAAGATCGGATCCCAGTGACACATCAGAAGTCCCCACCCCCGCGGATCCGATCGAGGCGTGGTCTCCCGCTCCTCGCTCCGGCCACGCTGGTGTTGATCGGCCTGTGTCTGCTCTCTCTGGCGGTGGGCAGCCGCGCGATCGGCCTCGACCAGGTGGCCCGCGCCCTGTTCGACCCCCAGGCCGTCGAGCCGGAGGTGGCGGCCATCGTCACGGGCACCCGGCTGATGCGCACGCTGGTCGCCGTGCTCGTCGGCGCGGCGCTCGGTCTCGCGGGAGCCGTCATGCAGGGGCTGACCCGCAACCCGCTCGCCGACCCCGGGCTGCTCGGCGTCAGCGCGGGAGCGGCCTTCGGCACCGTCGTCGCCGCCGGGCTGCTCGGCGTCACCGGAGTGTTGGGGTCGATCTGGTTCGCCTTCGGCGGGGCCGCGCTGGCCGGCGTCGCGGTGTTCCTGCTCGGCACCCGGGGAAAGGGCAGCGCCTCGCCGGTGAAGCTCGCCCTGGCCGGCGTCGCGGTCACCTACCTCCTCGACTCGCTCACCGGCGGCATCGCGCTGACCGACCCGGAGGCGCTCGACCGCTACAGATACTGGTCGGCGGGCTCGCTGACCGGGCACGACAGCACGACACTGCTGCAGGCCCTGCCGTTCCTCGTCGTGGGCGCGGGGCTCGCGCTCAGCACCGCCCTCACGCTCAACAGCCTCTCCCTCGGCGACGACGTGGCGGTCGCCCTCGGCCGCAGCATCGGCCGGCTCAGGATCAGGGCGGCGGTGGCGGTCACCATGCTCACCGGCGCGGCCGTGGCGGTCACGGGCCCGATCGTCTTCGTCGGCCTGGTCGTCCCGCACCTCGTGCGCACGGCCACCGGCCCCGACCACCGCCGGCTGCTGCCCGGCTCGATGCTGGTCGCGCCCTGCGTGCTCCTGGCGGCCGACATCCTCGGCCGCGTGGTCGTCCGCCCCCAGGAAATCGACGTGAGCCTCGTCGCCGCCTTTCTCGGCGCGCCCTTCTTCATCGCCCTGGCCCGTCGCCGCCGACTCGCGGAGCTCTGATCGATGTCCGGTCTTCATCTGTCCCGTGGCCGGCTCGTCCTCCGCCTGCCCGCGGTGTCGGGCACGGTACGGCTCCGCCACGTCCTGGTCTGGTGCGTCCTGGCGGTGACCGTGTCACTGGCCTCCGGCCTGACCTTGGCCATCGGCTCGGGCGACTACACCGCGCCGGTCTCCGCCCTGTGGGGTGCGGGCGACGACCCCGCCGCCGTGTTCGTGGTCCAGGAACTGCGCCTGCCGCGCGCCGCCGTCGCCCTGCTCGCCGGCGCGGCCTTCGGCCTGTCGGGCGCGATCTTCCAGGCCGCCACCCGTAACCCTCTGGCCAGCCCCGACGTGCTCGGCATCACCCAAGGAGCCGGTACGGCGGTCACCGCGGGAGTCGTGCTCGGCCTCGGCGCCTCGTCGGACCTCGGCACCCAGTCGCTCGGCCTCTGCGGCGCGCTGGCGAGCGGCCTGCTCATCTACGTCCTCGCCTGGAACAGGGGTACGACCGGCTACCGGATCGTCCTGGTCGGCATCGGCGTGAGCTGGATCTGCGTCAGCGTGACCTCCTACCTCCTCAGCCGCGCCGAGCAGTACCAGGCGCAGAAGGTCCTCGGCTGGCTCGTCGGCAATCTCAACGAGCGAGGTTGGCTCCACGCCCAGCCGCTCGCCTGGGCGATGACCGTACTGGTGCCGCTCACGCTCCTGCTCGCCCGCCAGCAGCGCGCCCTGCACCTGGGCGATGAGGTGGCGACCGGGCTCGGCCTGAGGGTGCAGCCCGCACGCATGGCCCTGTTGATGTGCGGTGCGGCCCTGGCGGCCTCCGCCACCGCCGCGGCCGGGCCCATCCTGTTCGTCGCCCTGGCCGCCCCCCAGATCGCCCAGCGCCTGGCCCGCACCGCCGTCCCACCCCTCACCGCCGCAGCCCTCACCGGCGCCACGGTCGTCCTGATCAGCGACCTGATCAGCCAGCGTCTCCTGTCCGACTCCGTCCTGCCGGTCGGTGTCGTCACCGGAGTGCTCGGCGCCCCGTTCCTCCTGTGGCAACTGGCCCGCACCACCCGCTAGCCGTGCTGCCCACACAGGTCAGACCCACGGCGGGCGCTGCGCGGGCGGCCGTCCGCGCCGGATCCGCCGGTGGTCTCCGGCGGGGCGGCCCGCCCCGCAGCCGGGAGCGCGACACTAGATGGGCGAGCCGTCGTCCTCCTCGCCCTGCTGCGGCCCCGGGGTCCCCGTGCCGCTCCGCGAGGGCGACGGGGACGTGGTGGGCTCGCCGGGCTCCGGCGTCGCCGGGACCGGCGGCGGGGTCGGCACGAACATCGTCGGCGGCAGCGGCTTGGGCGGCGGCTGGACCTCGTCGTCGCGGCGGATCAGCAGCCAGGCCATCACCGCCAGCAGCACCAGCAGCACGGTCAGCACGGCCCCGGCGACGACCACCGACCGGCGGGTCTCGGTGGGCGGCGGCGCGCTCTTGGGCGGCGCGGGCAGCGCGGGCGAGCGGTCGCTGATCCAGTGCGGCGCGAAGTCCGGGCCGTGCTGCTCGCCGATGAGCGTGCCGCGCACCAGCACCGGCTCCAGGAAGCGCTCGGCCCCCGCCCGGTCCGGTTCGTACGGCGTGGCCACCCACGGCGCGCTCCCGCCGTCCATGGCCAGCACCTGGGGGACGGTGTCGGCCACCGCGGTGCGGCCGCGCGCCGCCCTGGCCATCCAGCCCCGCACCCCCGAACGGCTGGCCGCCGCCTCGCGGATCCCGGTGACGAACCGGTCGCGGGCCGCCGGGTCGAGCGCGGCGCCCCTCGTCAGCACCGCGACCGAGACCGCCCGGCCGTCGGAGCCCTGCCCGAGGTAGACCAGCCCGGCGGGCCCCACCCGCAGACGGGCCTGGAGCACGAAGGGCCCGAGATGGGGTGGGTCACCGTACTGGAGCGGACTGGCCACGCCTGCCATGAAAGCACATCGGGACGATCAAGCGGCGTCCGTGTGGGTGCTGACGGGAAAGCCGGGTGGGTACTAACAGGAAATACACATCCGACCGGCTGTGCGGCCCCGCATCTCGTTTGGTGGAATGTCAACATGACCGTCGCCGAAGAACTGCCGAGCGAGACCGACACCGGACTGCTGCGCGAGGCCCTGGCCGAGGTCCGGCGGGTCATCGTGGGTCAGGAGCACATGGTGGAGCGCCTGCTGGTGGCCCTCCTCGCCCGGGGCCACTGCCTGCTGGAGGGCGTGCCGGGGGTCGCCAAGACCCTGGCCGCCTCCACCCTGGCCACCGTCGTCGGCGGTGACTTCGCCCGCATCCAGTTCACGCCCGACCTGGTCCCCAGCGACATCGTGGGGACCCGGGTCTACCATCCCTCCCGCGAGTCGTTCGACGTCGAGCTCGGCCCGGTGTTCGTCAACTTCCTGCTCGCCGACGAGATCAACCGCGCCCCGGCCAAGGTGCAGTCGGCGCTGCTGGAGGTCATGGCCGAGCGGCAGGTGTCCCTGGCCGGGCGGACGCATCCGCTGCCCAGGCCGTTCATCGTGCTGGCCACCCAGAACCCGATCGAGTCCGAGGGCGTCTACCCGCTCCCGGAGGTCCAGCGCGACCGGTTCCTGTTCAAGATCCGCGTCACCCATCCCAACGCCCACGAGGAGTTGGAGATCCTGCACCGGATGAGTGTGACCCCGCCCACCCCCCGGGCGGTGCTCGACCCCACCCGGCTGACCGCGCTGCAGGCGATGGCCGAGCAGGTCTCGGTGCACCAGCTCGTCGCCGACTACGTGGTCCGGCTGGTGATGGCCACCCGCTCCCCGGGCGAGTACGGCATGACCGACCTGGAGGAGAACATCGAGATCGGGGTCAGTCCCCGCGCCACGCTGGGCCTGGTCGCCGCCGGACGCGGCCTGGCCCTGCTGCGCGGCCGCGACTACCTGCTCCCCGACGACGTCCGCGACGTGGCCGTGGACGTGATGTCCCACCGGCTGATGCTCACCTTCGACGCGCTCGCCGACGGAGTGGACCCCGAGGACGTGGTCAGGCAGATCCTGGCCGTCGTGCCGCCGCCCCTGGTGGTGTGGAACCAGGGCCCCCGATGAACCGGACCGGCGCGGGAGGGGCCGCCGCCGCGAACACCGCCGAGCAGGCGCTGCGCCGGCTCGAACTGACCATCGTCCGGCGTCTGGACGGGCTGCTGCACGGCTCCTACCAGGGCCTCCTGCCGGGGCCCGGCACCGAGTTCGGCGACAGCCGGGTCTACGTCCCCGGCGAGGACGACATCCGGCGGATGGACTGGGCGGTGACCGCCCGCACGACCGTCCCGCACGTGCGGGACCTGATCGCCGACCGGGAGCTGGAGACCTGGGTGCTGGCCGATCTGTCGCCCAGCATGGACTTCGGCACCGCGGAGATGGAGAAGCGGGACCTGGTGGTGGCCGCGGTCGGCGCGGTCGGCTTCCTGACCGGCCGGATCGGCAACCGCTTCGGCGCCTACGTGCTGCACGACGGACACGTCCACCGGATGCCCGCCCGGGGCGGGCGCCCGGCCCTGTACGGCCTGCTGCACTCGCTGATGGAGGCCCCCCGGGGCCGTCCCGTCGCCGGCGCCCCCGACCTGGCCGAGGCGGTCGAGGTGCTCGCCTCCGCGCGGCGGCGGCGTGGCCTGCGGGTGATCGTCTCCGACTTCCTGGACGCCGAGCCCAGCCTCGACCCCGGCCTGGAGCTGCCCTGGGAGCGGCCGATCCGCCGCCTGGCCGCCCGCCACCAGGTGCTGGCCATCGAGGTGATCGACCCGCGCGAGCTGGAGCTGCCGCCGGTGGGGCTGGTCAACCTGACCGACCCGGAGTCCGGGCGGAGCCGCCAGGTCCAGCTCACCGCCAAGGTGCGCGCGGCCTACGCGGAGGCGGCCGCCAGGCAGCGGGCGACGACCATGATGGCGCTGCGCCGGTGCGGGGTGGCGCACCTGGTGCTGCGCACCGACCGCGACTGGATCTTCGACATCGCCCAGTTCGTGCTCCGGCAGCGGCGCATGGCACACCTGACGCACCGGCACCCGGCCCCAGGAGTGACGCGGTGACCTTCCTCTCTCCGGCCATGCTGTGGCTGTTCGCCGCGCTCGCCCTGGTCGTGGCGGGCTACGTGGCAGCCCAGTTCGCCCGGCGCCGCTACGCGGTGCGCTTCACCAACCTGCCGCTGCTGACGCTGGTGGCCCCCGCCGGGCCCGGCTGGCGCAGGCACGTGGCTCCGGCGCTGTTCCTGCTGATGATGAGCCTGCTGATCGTCGGCGCGGCCCGGCCGGCCGACTCGGTACGGGTCCCGCGTGACCGCGCGACCATCATCATCGCGCTGGACATCTCGCTGTCGATGGAGGCCGCCGACGTCCAGCCCAACCGGATCACCGCCGCCAAGCAGGCCGCCCAGAAGTTCGTCGAGGACCTGCCGGAGCGGTTCAACGTCGGGGTGGTCGCCTTCGCCCGCTCGGCCTCGGTGGTGGTCTCCCCCACCACCGACCACCAGGCGGTGTCGACCTCGCTGGGCAACCTGACCACCCGGGCGGGCACCGCCATCGGCGAGGCGGTCTTCAACTCCCTCGACTCCATCCGCTCCTTCGACCAGCAGGCGGTCACCGACCCGCCGCCCGCGGCGATCGTGCTGCTGTCGGACGGGGACAACACCTCGGGCCGGTCGGTGGCCGAGGCGGTCGAGGCGGCGACGAGCGCGCGCGTGCCGATCTCCACGATCGCCTACGGCACCCAGGAGGGCACCGTCTCGATCGACGGCCGTGACGTGAACGTGCCGGTGAACAAGGCCACCCTGCAGACCCTGTCGGAGGGCACCTCCGGCCGCGCCTACGAGGCGGAGTCGGGCAGCCAGCTCCGGGAGGTCTACGAGCAGATCGGCACTTCGCTCGGCTACCGGACGGTCCACCAGGAGATCAGCCAGTGGTTCGTCGTGGCGGCGCTCCTGACCGGCCTGCTGGTCGCCGTGTCGGGCCTGCTGCTGGGGTCACGGCTGCCCTGACCCGGTCCCGGCCGTTGGTAACGTTCTACGACGTGGCACATTACTTCGAGGAGCGTCCCGAGACCGCCAGCCGTCCGGGCTCGGTCACGCTCGTGCTCCCCGACCTCCATCTGAAGCTGGAGACCGACAGCGGGATGTTCTCTCCCGAGCGGGTCGACCAGGGCACCCGGATCCTGCTGGAGACCGTGCCCCCTCCCCCGGCCGAGGGCGACCTGCTGGACCTGGGCTGCGGATACGGGCCGATCGCGCTGACGATGGCCTCGCGCGCGCCCGGGGCCACGGTCTGGGCGGTCGACGTCAACCGCCGCGCGGTCGAGCTGTGCGCCAGGAACGCCCGGGCCGCCGCCCTTGACAAAGTAAGGTCAGTGCACGTCGACGAGGTGCCGCCGGAGGTCCGCTACGCGACCATCTGGTCCAACCCGGCGATCCGCATCGGCAAGGCCGCCATGCACGAGATGCTGACCCGCTGGCTGTCGCGGCTCACCCCCGACGGCACCGCCTACCTGGTGGTGCAGAAGCACCTGGGGTCCGACTCCCTGCAGCGCTGGCTGAACGAGCAGGGCTGGCCCACGGCCCGGATGGCCTCGCGGTCCTCCTACCGGATCCTCCGGGTGGAGGCCCGGCCCGACGCGGATCCCGCGCGGTGAGCAGTGAGAACAACGGCGGGTCCGGCAGGTGCCTCCCGCGGAACGGACGAGAAACGGTGAACGAACGATGACTGCAAACCCGCGCAGGCAGCTGCGGCCGACCGACGTCAAGCGGCTCAACCGCACCTGGCGCCGGAACACCGAGGGCCGTCTCGCCCTGATCGTGGAGTCGGTGACCGGTCCGTTCAACATCGGCTCCATCTTCCGCACGGCCGCCGCCTTCGGGGTGGAGCGGATCTGGCTGGCCGGCAACGCCACTCCCCCGACCAATCCCAAGGCCCAGAAGACCGCGCTGGGCACCGACCGGCTGGTGGCCTGGGAAGGACCGCTCAGCGCGGTGGAGGCCGTACGGGCCGCCAAGGAGGACGGGTTCACCGTCGTCGCGGTGGAGCTGACCGGAGACGCGGCGCCGCTGCACGAGGCGAAACTCGGCGGAGACCTGTGCCTGGTGGTGGGCAGCGAGGACCACGGCTGCTCCCCGGCGCTGCTGGAGGCCGCCGACGGCGTCTGCTATATCCCGCAGGTCGGCCGGGTGGGCTCGTTCAACGTCGCGGTCGCCACCGCGATCGCGCTGGCCGAGGCCCGCCGCCGGGAGTGGTCCGGCAAGGAGCCGCCGGCCGGGGAATGAGCCCGCTCCGGGGCCCGTGACCCAAACGTTCACCCGCGCGCGATGACGGCCGCGCTCATACCGGGCATACTCCTGCACGTGCAGCGCCGTTACCCCTTCCTCGACCATCCCGGCCCGCTCGCCTTCGCCCACCGGGGCGGGGCGGCCGAGGGCCGGGAGAACACCCACGCCGCGTTCGCCCGCGCGGTGGAGCTCGGCTACACCTACCTGGAGACCGACGCGCACGCCACCGCCGACGGGGTGCTGCTGGCCTTCCACGACCACACCCTCGACCGGGTGACCGACCGGCGGGGCCGGATCGCCGAGCTGCCCTACCGGCTGGTGCGCGAGGCCCGGATCGGCGGCGTGGACGAGATCCCGCGCATGGACGACCTGCTGGGCTCCTGGCCGCAGGCGCGCTTCAACATCGACGTCAAGGAGGCCGCGGCCATCGGGCCGCTGGCCGAGGCGGTCAGGCGGACCAACGCCTACGACAGGATCTGCCTCACCTCCTTCTCCGACGAGCGGCTGAGCCGCGCCCGCGCCGCGATGGGCCGCGAGGTGTGCTCCTCGCTCGGGCCGCGCGGGGTCGCGGCCCTGCGGGCGGCGGCCGCCACCTCCGGCTACGGCCGCCTGCTCACCCGCCTGGCCCGCTCCGGAGTTCCGTGCGCGCAGGTGCCGCTGGGCTTCCGCGGCCTGCGGGTCACCACGAGGTCCCTGATCCGCACGGCGCACGCCCTCGGCATGCAGATCCACGTGTGGACCGTCAACGACCCCCAGAAGATGCGTCGCCTGCTCGACCTGGGGGTGGACGGCGTGATGACCGACAACATCTCCGGCCTCCGCGAGGTCCTGGAGGCGCGCGGCCAGTGGCACCCCGGCCGGCTCGCCGCGTGAGCCCCGCCTCCGAGACACGTGAGCGTCCCCCCGAGACACGTGAGCGCCCCCCGAGACGCCGCGTGAGCGTCCCCCGAGGCACGTGAGCCCCACCACCCCCTGAGCCCACGTGAGCCCCACCCCTGAGACCACGTGAGATCCGCGTGAGCAGTACCCCCGTGACATCCCCCAGCGAACCGAGGACCGCCCATGACCGCCGAACGGGTCGTCGAGGACTCCCCCCAGGCCCGCCGCCGCGAACAGCGCGGCTGGTACTTCTACGACTGGGCGAACTCCGCCTTCAACTCCACGGTCCTGACGGTCTTCCTCGGCCCGTATCTGACGACGATCGCCAAGACCGCCGCCCAGGGCCGCCCGTACATCGACGTGCTCGGATTCGACGTACGGCCCAGCGCCTACTTCTCCTTCGTGGTGGGCGCGGCGGCCATCCTGCAGATCATCCTGATGCCCGTCGCCGGGGCCCTGGCCGACCACACCGGCCGCAAGAAGGAGCTCATGGGCCTGTTCGCCTACATCGGCGCCGGGGCCACGATCTGCTTCTGGTTCCTCTCCGGTGAGCGCTACCTGCTGGGCGGGGCGCTGTTCGTGCTCGCCAACCTGGGCTTCGCCGCCGCGTTCGTCATCTACAACTCGTTCCTGCCCGAGATCTCCACCGCGGACGAACGCGACGGGGTCTCCGCCCGGGGCTGGGGCTTCGGCTACCTCGGCGGCGGCATACTGCTGGCCGTCAACCTCGCCCTCTTCCTCGGTCACGACACCCTCGGCGTCTCCGAGGGCGACGCCGTGCGCATCTGCCTGTCCTCGGCCGGCGTGTGGTGGGCCGGGTTCACGGTCATCCCGATGTTGCGGCTGCGCAACCGGCGCGCGCTCGCCGCGGGCGCCGAGAGCGCCGGGCAGGCCGTGGCCGGGACCTTCCGGCAGCTCGGCCGGACGATCGTGGAGCTGCGCCGCTACCCGCTGACGCTGGGCTTCCTGGTCGCCTACCTGATCTACAACGACGGCGTGCAGACCGTCATCTCCTTCTCGGCCACCTACGCCGACAAGGAGCTCGGGCTGAGCCAGACCGTGCGGATCGCGGCGATCCTGATGGTGCAGTTCGTCGCCTTCGGCGGCGCGCTGCTGCTGGGCCGCCTGGCCGCCTCCTACGGGGCCAAGCGTGTCGTGCTGGGCGCGCTGGTCGGCTGGACGGCCGTGGTGGCGGTGGCCTACTTCCTCCCCCGGGGCTCGGCGCTGCCGTTCTTCGCGCTCGGCTTCGCCATCGCGATCGTGATGGGCGGCACCCAGGCCCTGTCGCGCTCGCTGTTCTCGCACGTGATCCCGGCGGGCAAGGAGGCGGAATATTACAGTCTGTATGAGATCAGCGACAAGGGCTCGACGTTCCTCGGCTCCTTCACCCTCGCCCTGGCGCTCCAGCTGACCGACAGTTACCGTCTCGGCATCATCTCACTGGTGATCTTCTTTGTCCTCGGCTTCGTCCTGCTCGCCGCCATCAACCTGCCCAGGGCCATCCGCGAGGCCGGGAACACGGTGCCCGAGCGCATCTGACACCCTCTCCGAAAGGGCTCTGTCGCAGACCGGGTCAAGAACGCGCGATTGGATCACCCCATGTGTGGGAATCCACACACGGTATCAAGCGTTGTACGCCGTGGGAGACGAACCCCTCACGACGGGGCCCTCAGGAGGCATTGAGACATGGGCGAGCGTGCGCTACGCGGTACCCGACTCGGGGCGACCAGCTACGAGAACGACCGCAACACCGATCTGGCCCCGCGCCAGGAGGTGTCCTACACCTGCCCGAAGGGCCATCGATTCGACGTTCCGCTCGCCGCTGAGGCCGAGATCCCGGCGACCTGGGAGTGTCGCATGTGCGGCGCGACCGCCATCCGGGTCGACGGCGAGCTGCCGGAGGCCAAGAAGGCCAAGCCCCCGCGGACACACTGGGACATGCTGCTGGAGCGCCGCACGATCGAGGACCTGGAGGAAGTGCTCAACGAGCGCCTGGCGATTCTACGCGCCCAGCGCCGCAAGAGCGCCTGACCGGCTCGGGAGACCCCCGGCGTCCACAGCGGACGCCGGGGGTCTCCGCCGTCCCGGCCCGCCTCGGCGGGTGGCCCAGCCGGCCGCTCCCGTATTGGATCTGGGAGCGGGCCGGGCAGGCCGTTAGAGTCCGTCCATGACCATGGAGACCATCGGGGACGAGGCGGCGGCCACCGGAGCCGCCGAGAGGGCGGCGGCCCTGCGGGCGCTGCACGTGCCGGGCAGCCCGCTGGTGCTGCCCAACGTCTGGGACGCCGGGTCGGCCCGTGCCGTCGAGGCGGCCGGATTCCCGGTGATCGCCACCGGCAGCGCCGCGGTCGCCGCGTCGCTCGGCTACGACGACGGGCAGGACACGCCGGTCGCGGAGATGCTGGCCGCGGTCGGCCGGATCGTCCGGGCGGTCGGCGCCCCCGTCACCGCCGACCTGGAGCGCGGCTACGGCCTGGAGCCCGCGGAGCTGGTGGAGCGGCTGGCCGCCACCGGTGCGGTCGGCTGCAACCTCGAGGACTCCGATCCCCGCACGGGCCGGATGATCGACGCCGGGGAGCAGGCCGACTTCCTGTCCGCCGTCCGCGCCGCGGCCGCCGGCGCGGGCGTCGACCTGGTGATCAACGCCCGGGTCGACACCTACCTGCACGGCACCGGGTCCCCCGCCGACCGGCTCGCCGAATCGGTCCGGCGCGGGCACGACTACCTCCGGGCCGGCGCCGACTGCGTCTACCCGATCATCGTCTCCGAGGCCGAGGTGATCCGGGCGCTGACCGAGGGGATCGGCGGCCCGGTCAACATCCTGTTCCGCGCCGGCACGCCCTCGCTGGAGGAGCTGGCCGCGCTCGGGGTGGCCCGCGTGAGCTTCGGGCCCGGCCTGCACCGGGCCGTGCAGGCGTACACGGCCCAGATGGCCGCGGCGATCCGGGCCGGGCAGAGCCCGTATCCGCCGCAGGACCCCGTCCGCTGAGCTCCCCCGGCCTTGGCGGCGGAGCGCGGGGTCACCCCGGTCAGCGCGCCCCGGGACGGCCCGCCGGGTACGGGCCGTACGGCCGTGCGGGGATCACCCGGGGTACGGGCCGCCGTGCGGGGATCATCCCGGAGGGGTACGTACCACGTGTGAGGGTCATCCGGGGGTAACCGACATGCGCACAGTCATCGCGGGTGGACACGGGAAGATCGCGCTGCGCCTGCAGCTCACCGGTGGGGACACCCCCGTCCCCCAGGCCGTCCGGGCCCTGGACCCCCAGCGTCCCGAGCCGTGGATCGTCGGACGTCGAGCCCGACCCGTACGCACGGACCTCTCACGCCGCCGCTTCCTGTCCCCCGGTCCGCGGCGCGTGCGGCGCCGGGTGCGTCAGCGGCGTGATGCCCGGCGGGCTCGGAGCCCGGGACCCGATGCGCCACAGAAGTTTCAAAACCCCTGGTCAGCGGGGGTATCGTCCATATATGCGCATTAGGTCATGTCGATCGACAGGGCAGAGACAGGGGTCTGACCGGCCTGCCGCGGGCGGGGGATCCAGGGTGCGACAGCAGGGCGGCATGATCATCTCACGGGCCGCGGGCCGGGGAACGGGGCGCTGACCGTGGCGGCACGGTCCCTTCCCCCCGACGGCAGGCCCGGCGGAGACGGCCGCGACGCGCTGGCCGTGGACCTCCTCGGCGTACTGGAGGAGGTCGGTGCCCACACCGGCGGGATCTACCGCCTGTCGCCCGGCGGCCAGGTGCTGGAGCTGGCGGTGATAGAAGGGCTGCCGCGGGAGTTCGTCCGGCCGTGGGAACGGATCAGCCTGACCGCCCCGATCCCGGTGGCCGACGCCCTGCGGGAGAGGCGGCTGGTGTGGGTGGAGGGCGAGGAGGAGATGGTCCGCTGCTACCCGGACCTGGCGCTCGCCCTGCCCTACCAGTTCCGCATGGCCGCACTGCCGCTGGCCACCGACACAGCCGCCTGCGGGGGGATGTTCGTGCTCTGGCCCTGCTCCCACCCCTCGCGGCTGTCCTCCGGCGAACGCGACCGTCTCACCGCCGCCGCCACCGGCCTGGCGCGGGGGCTCGAGAAGGCCGCCCGGACCGGCCCGCCGCTCCGGGCGGGTCTGGAGCCGTACGTGCCCGGCCCGCCCGGCGGGGGCCGGGCCGAGGCGCTGGAGACGATGGTGGCGCGCCTGCCTGAGGGGATATGCGCCATGGACGACCACGGCCGCCTCACCTACATCAGCCCGCGGGGAGCCGCGCTGATCGGCGAGTCTCCCCGGCGGCTGGTCGGCGCCCGGCCCTGGAGGGTGCTGCCCTGGCTGAACGACCCGGTGTACGAGGACCGCTACCGCGCGGCGATGGTCAGCCGGCAGCCGACCTCCTTCGTGGCGCTGCGCCCTCCGGACCTGTGGCTGTCCTTCGATCTGTACCCGCTCGGCTCGGGCATCACCGTGCGCATCACCCCGGCTCCGGTGGGACCGGGGGACGTCCCGGCGCCCGCGCCGTCGGTCGACCCGGCGATCCCCACCCGGGTCGGGGCGATCTATCACGTCCTTCACCTGGCGAGCGCGCTGACCCAGGCCGCGGGCGTCCAGGACGTGGTGGACCTGGTCGCCGACCAGATGATGCCCGCCTTCGGCGGGCAGGCCCTGGCCCTGCTGACGGCCGAGGACGGCCGGCTGGGCGTCGTCGGCCATCGGGGCTATCCCCCCGAGATCACCGCGCAGTACGACCGCCTCCCGCTGAGCTCGCCCACCCCGAGCGCGCGGACGATGGTCACCGGAGTGCCCAGCTTCTTCGAATCCCCGGAGGAGATGGACCAGATCTACCCCATGGCCGTCGCTCCGGACGACGGGATGGCCGCCTGGGCGTTCCTGCCGCTGATCGCCTCCGACCGGCCCGTCGGCACCTGCGTGCTCGCCTTCTCCCAGCCCCACCGCTTCACCGTCGAAGAGCGCGCCGTACTGACCTCGCTCGGCGGCCTGATCGCCCAGGCGCTGGAACGCGCGCGTCTCTACGACGCCAAGCTGGAGCTCGCCCACGGCCTGCAGGAGAGCCTGCTGCCCCACGCACTGCCCCGCCTGCCGGGCCTGACCGCGGCCGCCCGTTATCTCCCCGGCACCGAAGGCATGGACATCGGAGGAGACTTCTACGACGTCATCCGGCTCACCGACGACACCGTCGCCGCCGTCGTCGGTGACGTCCAAGGGCACAACGTCACCGCCGCGGCCCTCATGGGCCAGCTACGCACCGCGGTGCGCGCCTACGCCACGACCGGCGCCGGCCCCGGCGAGGTCCTGGCCCGCACCAACCACCTGCTGGCCGACCTGGACCCCGGCCTGTTCGCCACCTGCGTCTACGTCCAGCTCGACCTGCGCCGCCGCGTGGCGCACCTGGCCCGCGCCGGCCATCCCCAGCCCCTCCTGCGCCACCCCGACGGCGGCGTGCGGGTGCTGGACATACCCGGCGGCCTGCTGCTGGGCGTCGATCCCGGAGCCGAGTACCCGTGCACGGAGGTCCCCCTGGAGGCCGGCTCCATCCTGGCCCTCTACACCGACGGCCTGATCGAGACCCCCGGGACCGACCTCGACGACTCCCTGGCCGATCTCGGCGCCGAGCTGGCGCGCACCGGCGAGCAGAATCTCGAGGACCTGGCCGACGCCCTGATCCGGCACGCCCGCCCGACCGGCTACCGCAGCGACGACATCGCCCTGCTCCTGCTGTGCCCCACCGCCGACCCGGCCCCCGCCCCGGAGAGCGCCCCGGCCCTCGACCCCGCCCCGGAGAGCGGGCCGCCCGCCGCCCGTCCGATAACCCGCCGTCCGTCCAATAAGATGCCGTGATGCGCGACCTTGGTGAAGACCCGCGGCCGGCCCGTGGCGCGGTGCGGGAGATCCACGACGTGGACCGGGCGGCGACCCTCGCCTACTCCCCCGACCTGGACGGGCTCGCCGACCCCGGTGAGATCGTCTGGGCCTGGGTCCCCTACGAGGAGGATCCGGAGCGGGGCAAGGACCGGCCGCTGCTGGTCGTCGGCCGTCACGGGCGGAGACTGCTGGCGATGATGCTGTCCAGCCGCGGTGGCGACTCCCGCGACTGGCTGGAGATCGGCCCCGGTCTCTGGGACCGGGACAACCGGGTCTCCTACCTGCGCCTGGACCGGATCTTCGAGCTCGACGAGGGTGACATCCGGCGCGAGGGATCGGTTCTGGACCGCGACCGGTTCGCCCGGGTCGCCGCCGTCCTGCGGAGTGCCCATGGCTGGGCCGCCGACGGCTGAACCCGGCGGTCACCGGATGTCATCGGAGATCATCTGGAAGGCGGCGCAGGCCCCGGCCGCGGCGGACTCGACCGCGGCCTGGGACTCGATGATGAGGCCTCCGGCGGCGTAGAGGCCGGGCACGCTGGTGTGGAAGGAGCCGTCGACCTCCACGTAGCCGTCCCGGCCCACCGCCAGGCCACGATGCTCGGCGAGATGGGAGACCAGCGGCACGGGCCGCCGGCCGAGCTGCCACAGCAGGGTCTGCCGCTCGACGAGCGTGCCGTCGGCCAGTTCGACCGCGCGCAGATCCCCGTCCGAGTGGTACAGCCTGCGGATCCTCCCCTCGACGACCTCCGCGTCCGGGCCGCCCTCCGGCATGGCGCCGTCGGCCAGGACGATCACGTCCTCGCTCCAGGCGGAGACCGCGGCGGCGGCCGTCGCGGCGGACTCGGGGTCGCGGGTCACCACGCCCCAGGTGCGGTCCCGGTTCTCCCAGCCCAGACAGAACGGGCAGTGGATGACCGTCTTGCCCCAGCATTCGGCGAACCCCTCGATCTCAGGAGGGAGGTCGACCATTCCCGCGGCGAGCAGCACGCGCCGGGCCCAGACCGGCCCGCCGTCCTCGGTGGTGACGGTGAACCCGCCCTCGGGGGCGGGGGCCACATCAGTGCCGGTGGCCTCGTGCAGCTCGGCCATGCCGTATCTGCCCAGGTCGTCCCAGGCGCGGTGGCGGTATTCGGCAGGGCTGACCCCGTCGAGGCCCACGATGCCGTGCACCTGCCTGGCCGGGGCGTTGCGGGGCGGCCGCGCGGAGTCCAGGACCACCACCCGGCGCCGGGAGCGGCTGAGCGTCATGGCCGCCGTCAGCCCGGCGGGCCCGCCGCCGATGATCGCCACGTCGAAATGTTGCACGGCGACCTCCTTCCACTCCTGTCCGGCCGCCCGCGGGACCGCCGGTCACGAGGCTGATCCATGGTCATCCGGAAAACCGCGTTTCACGGATGACACGGCGTGTCAGGAGGATGCCCGCTGACGGGCGCGCCAGTCGTCGCCGGCCGGGGGCCGGCAGGGGCCGGCGTCACTCCGCCGGGAGCCTGGGCAGGACCGGGACCAGGCGGAACACTCCCGTCATCAGCTCCGGAGGCCCGTCCTCCCCGGTGATGTGGCCGGCCACCGCCCGCATCACGTCGGTGGCGGTGACCATCCCCACCAGCCTGTTCGACTCTCCCAGGATCGGAATGGCGTCGACACCGGCGCTGACCATGATCGCCGCGGCGTAGGCCAGGGACGCGTCGAGAGTGGTGTGCGGGCAGCGGTGGCCGGCCAGCAACGCGTGGACGGGCAGGTGCGACTGCTCGGCCGGCCCACCGGACCAGCGGGCGGTGAGGTCCTCCCGGGTGAGGACGCCACGCAGGCAGCCACGCCTGTCGACGACCGGCAGGTGGTGGACCCCCGCGCGGCGCATGATCTCCCATGCCAGCAGCGGGGACTCCTCGGGGTCGACGGCGACCAGCGTCCGGCTCATCACCTGCGCCACCGTGAGCTCGCGCACGTCCATCACGCCTCGCCTCGGGCGGGCAGGAGCGCGACGCGCCCCCCGGCGGCCCGTCCGGCCGCGGCCCGCGCGGAGGGTGAGCCGCCGGCGCCCACCCCTACGTGCGCTGTCATGTCGTCCTCCTCGATTGTCACCCTTCCATCCGACCGCCCCCGACGCCTTCCCGCAGCGGCCGAAGGACCCGGCCGTCAGGGACTTCCGGCCCCTGTCCCCTGTCCCCGGGACAGAGGCCGGGGCCCGTCGCCGGAGCCGAGCCCCGCGCCGGCCGTCAGGATCGCCCCGGCGGTCACGGCGCCGGCACCGCGTCACACCGGCGGGGGCCGCGGTTGTAGGGCAGCTTGGCCAGCAGCATGCCCATGGCACAGGCGTCGGTCAGCGCGGCGAAGGTAAGTCCGCCGCCGACCGCGGCGGCCACCCATTTGACCCGCGGGACGAGCGCGCTGGCCACGATCGAGCCGAGCACGACGGAGCCGGCGACCAGGCGGACCTGACGCTCCAGGTCCCAGCGGGGCCGGCCGGTCCTGACCGGGGCGCCGGCGGCCTGCCAGGCGTTCATCCCGCCGTCCAGGACCGGCCAGGCACCCGCTCCGGCCTCGGCCGGCAGCCGCTGGGCCTGGGTGGCGCGCCGCCCGGAGCGGCAGATGAGCACGGCCTGCTCGCCGGGGCGGGCGCGCAGCTCGTCGCGGCGCTCGCGCAGTTCGTCCAGCGGCACGTTGAGCGCGCCAGGGATGTGGACGGCCTCGAACTCGCCGGGGGTGCGCACGTCGATCAGCCGTGGTCCGGCCCCGGCCTCCAGCAGATGGCGCAGGGCGGCGGTGTCGAGCTTCGCGGGCAGGGTGGGGGCGGTCATGCGATGTCCTCCTCGGGGGCGGTGATGGTCAGGCCGGCGTCGGCGGCCCGGGCGTAGGCGTCGTCGATGTGCACCACGCGACGGCCGGCGCGGGCCAGCAGCCCGGCGGCGGCCGCGGCGCGGTATCCGGAGCCGCAGTGCACCCACACCGTCCCGGGCGGCACCTGCTCCAGACGGTCCGGCAGTCCGGGCAGCGGGATGTGCACCGCGCCGTCGATGTGGCCGGCGCGCCATTCCCCGCCCATCCGCACGTCCAGCACGACGTCGGGGGCGGGCAGGTCACGCGGGGGCCGGCCGGCGCGCGCGGCGGCCAGGTCGGCGAAGGTGGCCACCGCCAGCTCGCCCAGGCGGGCGTGGTCGTGGCCGGCCCACTGCTCGGGAGTGCCGACCGCGGCGGCGGCCGGGCGATCGATGCCGATGCGGGCCAGTTCGCGCTGGGCGGCGGCGACCTGCTCGGCCGACTCGCCCAGCAGCGTGATCGGCGCCTCCCAGGGGGCCATCCAGCCCAGCCAGGTCGCCATCGGCCCGTCCAGGCCGAAGCTCAGCGTGCCGGCCAGGTGCCGGTGGCTGAACGCCTTGCGTGAGCGCAGGTCGACCACCCACTGCCCGGCCTCGATACGGGCGCGCAACTGCTCGGCGTCGGCCGGCCGCGCAGGGGTCAGGTCGATCAGGCCGGGACCGGCGCTGTTGCGGGCGTAGTAGGCGGGGTAGGCGTCCAGGCCGGCCAGCGTCCGGGTGACGAAGTCGCCGGCCTCCAGGCGCAGCGCGGGGTTGGCGCTCCTCTCCCGCCCGATGGTGGAGGACGGCGCGTCGGACTGGGTGGCCGAGCAGAAGCTGCCGAACCCGTGGGTGGGCCAGATCCGCGCGCCGTCGGGCAGCAGGTCGGCCAGGTGCCGCACCGAGGCGTGCTGGGCATGGGCCAGGGCGCGGGCGTGCCGGACGCCCAGCAGGTCGGTGCGGCCCGTGGTGCCGAACAGCAGCGACCCTCCGGTGAAGACCCCCACCGGCCCGTCGTCGCCGTCCAGCACGTACGACAGGTGGTGGAAGGTGTGTCCCGGAGTGGCCACCACCCGCAGACGCATCGCCGGTGACACGGTGACCTCCTGACCGTCGCCGACGGCGAGGCGGTCGAAGGCGACCTCGTCGGCCGCCGCCACCAGGTAGGCCGCTCCGGTCACCCGGGCCAGGGCCAGTCCGCCGGAGACGTAGTCGTTGTGCAGATGCGTCTCGGCCACGTGTGTGACGCGCACCCCCAGCCGTCCGGCCAGGTCCAGGACGCGGTCGATGTCACGCTGCGGGTCGATGACCACCGCCACCTGCCCGTCATGGGCCAGATAGCTGCGGTCTCCCAAGGAAGAGGTCTCGATCGTCGCGATCCGCACCATACGCTCCTATGCCCTACCCCGTAGGGTATCGGTCGGGCAAATGGAAACGGGGGTCCCGCGGAGACGCGGCCGGGCGTGTGACCACGTCCGAGCAGTCCCGGCCCTCCTCGATCATGCGGATGATTCCGCCGATCCGGCCCCGGGCCCGCTTGAGGCGGGCGAGCACGTCGGCGAGCAGGCCGGCGCCCACATCCATCGTCTCCTCAATCTTCGCAATTACCCCCGGGGGTATAAATGCCACAATAGTCGACACTGTTCCCTGTTCAGCCCCTCCTCCACCAGGCAGGAGCACCGGCGCCGTGCCCCGGCGGTAACCCCGGATCCAGGACTGGCGGCAGGGCTGAGGGACGACCGGCCGGAATGAGGGGACCTTCGGCTCTGCCCCGCCGCGGGGGCGCCGGGTCAGCGTTGGGGATATGAGACCTGATACGGCCGGAGCGCACGTGCTCTCCCGCGAGGAGTGCATCGACCTGCTGGCTTCGGCGCCGATCGGGCGGATCGTCTTCACCGACCGCGCCCTCCCCGCCGTGCAGCCGGTCGGCTTCTGCCTCGACGGCGAGGACATCGTCATCCGCGCCGTCGAGGGGTCCGCGGTCGCCGCCACCCGTGATGCCGTGGTGGCCTTCGAGGCCGACGACTTCGACTCGCGGACATGCACCGGCTGGTCGGTCACCGCCGTGGGATACGCACGGGCGGTGTCCGACCCCGTGGAGATCGCCCGGCTGTCGGCGCTGCCGCTGACGACCTGGGTGCCCGGTGGAGGGACCCTCTTCATCAAGATACCGGCGGAGCTGGTCGTCGGCCGATGCATCCGGCACTAGGCGGCGACCGGACGTCGCGGTCCGCCGCGCCCGGCGTCAGCCGAGCGGCACGCTCCACACCAGCCGGGTGCCGCCCTGCGGCGGCGCGTCGACCGTGAGGTGGCCGCCCAGGCGTTCGGCCCGTTCCTGGAGGTTGCGCAGCCCGCTGCGCCGGCCGTCCGCGGGCACCCCGACGCCGTCGTCGGCCACGACCAGGACGAGCCGCTCGTCGCTCACCTCGGCCGACACCTCCACCTTGGACGCTCTGGCGTGGCGCACGACGTTGGACAGCGCCTCGCGCAGCACGGCCGGCAGTTGCTCGGCGATCTCCGCGGGCACCCCGCCGTCGAGGCGGCCGTCCATGGTCAATCCCGGCATGAAGCCCAGGTGGCCGCGTGCGCCCTCCACCAGCTCCACGATCCGCGCGCGCAGGCCCGCCGCGCCGCTCTCCCGAGGGGACTGCAGGGCAAAGATGGTCGAGCGGATCTGCCGGATGGTGCCGTCCAGCTCGTCGATGGCGTTCTGCAGCCGCCCCGAGGCCTCGGGCCGCTCGACCAGCCGCACCGTGCTCATCAGCGTCATGGCGACGGCGAACAGCCGCTGGATCACCACGTCGTGCAGGTCCTTGGCGATCCGGTCGCGGTCCTCCAGCAGCCCCAGCCGCTCGGCGTCCATCCGTCTCTCGGCCAGCTCCAGGGCGATCGCGGCCTGTCCGGCGAAGGAGTACAGCATGCGCAGCTCGGCCTGGCTGAACGGGATGCGGCCCACACGCTTGCCCAGCGACAGCACGCCGTGCACGGTATGCGCCTCGCCGATCGGCACGGCGGCCACCGGGCCGAGCGAGCCGTACTCGGCGATCGCGACCGGGACCTCGGCCTCGGCGGGGTCGGTGACCATGAGCGGCTCGCCGCTGGCGAAGGCCCGGCCCGCCAGGGAGTCGGCCACCGGCACCCGGGCATGGGCCACCTGCTCGCAGGCCGGCCCGTCAGTGATGACCACCTGGAGGTCGTTCCCGGACTCGTCGGGCAGCAGGACCGCCACGACGTCGGCGTCGGCCATCTGCCGCGCCCGGCGTGCTATCAGCGTGAGCACCTCCCGCGGCTCGGCCCCCGACAGCAGGCTGGTGGTGACCTCCGCCGAGGCCTGCAGCCACCGCTCACGCCGCAGGCTGTCGGCATACAGCCGGGCGTTCTCGATGGCCACCCCGGCGGCGGTGGCCAGCGCGGTGACGATCGCCTCGTCCTCGGCGTCGAACTCCCCTCCCCCACGCTTCTCGGTGAGGTAGAGGTTGCCGAACACCTCCTCGCGCACCCGGATCGGCACACCCAGGAACGAGCCCATCGGCGGGTGGCCGGGCGGGAATCCGTACGATTCGGGGTGGTCGCTGATGTGGGCCAGCCGGAGCGGCCGCGGCTCCTTGATCAGCAGGCCGAGCAGGCCGAGGCCGTGCGGCCAGTGCTCGATCCTGGCGATCTCCTCCTCAGTCAGCCCCACCGGGACGAACTGAACGAGCGTGTTCTCCTCACCGATCGCGCCCAGGGCGCCGTAGGTGGCGTCGACCAGCGTGGTGGCGGTCTCCACGATCCGGCGCAGCACCGTCTCCAGGTCCAGGTCACTGCCCACCGACACGACCGCGTTCAGCAGCGCGTGCACCCGGTCCCGGGTGGCCAGCACGGCCTCCAGCCGCACCTGCAGCTCCGAAAGGAGCTCATCCAGCCGCATGTGCGGAATCAACGCGCCGGGCTCGATATCCGCCATACGTATGAGTTTGGCATTCCGGACGGGTGAATGCCCACTTCGGCGGGGTGAGGAGGGTCACGCGTCTTTTCAGCCGCGACACCTCGGCGTAACACTGGGACATGTCTTGTGCCTCCCCCGCCCCCCGGCCACCGGTGCTGCGCGGCCGTGACGCCGAACAGGACGCCCTGCGGCGGCTGATCGACGGCGCCCGCGGCCGGTCGGGGGGCGCGATGGTCCTGCTGGGCGCGCCCGGAATGGGCAAGAGCGCGATGCTCGACTTCGCGGCGGACCAGGCCGGCGGGTTCGTCGTGCTCAGGGCCCGCGGCGTCGAGCCGGAGGCGGGCCTGCCGTACGCCGGGCTGCACGGCCTGCTCCGTCCGCTGATGGGGCGGCTGCCCGCGCTGCCGCCGGCGCAGGCGCGGGTGCTGGCCCGGGCGCTGGAACTGGGGGCCGCCGACGGCGGTCTGGCGCTGCCCGCCGCGGTCCTCAACCTCCTGGCGGCCGTGGGGCGGCCGGTGCTGGCCTGCGTCGACGACGTGCACCACTTCGACGCGCCCAGCCGCGAGGCGCTCTTCTTCGTGGCCAGGCGCCTGGCCGGGGAGCCGATCGCGCTGCTGTTCGGGGCGGACGGCGGCGGCCCGGAGCCGGAGGGCGTCCCGGGGCTCCGGCTGCGGGCGCTCGGCGCGGACACGTGCGGGCAGCTGGCCGACGATCTGGCGCCGGACGGGCTCGGCGAGGAGCTGCGGGCGGCGCTGGTCGAGGTCGCCCACGGCAATCCGCTCGCCGTCGGCGAGCTCGTCGGATCGCTCAGCGCCGCGCAGCTGGCCGGCGACGCCGCCCCGCCGGGCACCCTGCCGCCGGACGGGCGGCTGTGGCGCGCGCACGCCGACCGGCTGGCCCGGCTGCCCGAGGACGCCGGGCGCGTGCTCCTGCTGATCGCGGCGGACCCGGAGCTGGACATGGTCGCGCTGGTCCGGGCCGCCGGGCCGGAGTGCGCCCTCACCGCGCTGGCGGTGGCCGAGAGGGCGGGCGTCGCCGTCCGCGTCCGCGGGGACCGCTACGACTTCCGTGAACCGGCCATGCGATCGGTGGCCTACTTCGAGGCCGCTCCCGCCCGCAGGCGCGCGGCCCACCGCCTGCTCGCGGAGATCCTCGACGGCGATCACCAGCGGCTGCGCCGGGCGTGGCACCGGGCCGCGGCGCTGGACGGCCCGGCCGAGGAGCTGGCCGACGAGCTGGCCTCGGCCGCCGCCGGCTCCCGCGGCGGCTACCCGGAGCCCTCCGCCGCCCTGGAGCGGGCCGCCGAGCTCACCGCCCGCAGCGACCTCAGGGCCGCCCGCCTGGCCGCCGCCGCCAACCGGGCATGGCACGCCGGGCTCCCGCGGCGCGCCAGATCGCTCCTCGCCCGGCTGCGCTGTCTGACGGTCTCCGAGGAGGTGCGGGGCCAGGCCGAGCTGATCCGGGGCAGCCTGGAGCTGCGCAGCGGGAAGACGGGCAGCGCCCACGACGGGCTCCTGGCGGCGGCCGGCCGGCTGCTCGACCGGGACCGCGGACAGGCGGTCCGCGCGCTCCTGCGCGCGGGTGAGGCCAGCTACCTGGCCGGGGACAACTCCCGGTTCCTGGCCATAGCGCGGCAGGCCGCCGCGCTGCGCCGGCCGGACGACCCGGCGGCCACCCAGCTGATGTTCGAGTATCTGGCGGGCACCGCGGCGACCTTCCGCGGCCGGCACGGAGAGGCGGCCGACCCGCTGCGCCGGGTCCTGGAGCTGGCCCCGTCGGTCGGCGATCCGTCGGTGCTGGTCTGGGCGGGCGTCGCCAGCCTGCTGCTCGGCGACGACGTCCAGGCCCTCAGGCTGTCCGCCCGGGCCGTGGAGAGCGCGCGCGTCCGGGGAGCCGTCTCCACGGTGCCCCAGGTGCTGGAATTCATGATCCAGGCCGAGATCTGGGTGGGCCGCTACGCCTCGGTCACCGCCAGCGCGGCCGAGGGCCTGCGGCTGGCCCAGGGGTCCGGCCAGCTCAACAGCGCGGGCCAGCACCTGGCGTGGCTCGCCCTCACCGCGGCCGTCGAGGGCGACGAGGAGACGTGCCGGATCAGGGCGGCCGGGGCCCTCGAACTGGCGGGCGCCCACGGTCTGGGCGTCGCCGGGGCGCTGGGCAACTGGGCGCTGGCCCATCTGGACCTCGCCGCGGGGCGCCACGCGGGCGCGGCGGAACGGCTGCGCGCCACGGCCCGGGCGGACGGGACGAACGGCCACCTCGTGGTGCGGGTCATGGCGACCCCCCATTTCGTCGAGGCCGCCGTGCGGACGGGCGAGCGCGAGCAGGCCCGGGCGGCGTTGCGGGTGCTCGACCGCTGGGTGGGCAGCACCCGCAGCCCCGACCGGCTGGCGCTGGCCAGGCGCTGCCACGCGCTCCTGGCCGCTCCGGGCGAGGCCGAGGAGCACTTCCGCGACGCGCTCGACCTCCATCACCGGGGTCTGTGCGAGTTCGAGACGGCACGCACCCAGCTGCTGTTCGGCAGCGCGCTGCGCCGCAACCGGCGTCCCGGCGCCGCCAGGGAGCACCTGCACAGCGCACTGGAGACGTTCGAGCGCTCCGGCGCGCGGCTCTGGGCCGAGCAGGCGCGGGCGGAGCTGCGCGGCGCGGGGGAGGCCGTCCGGCCGCTCGGCCCCAAGGCGGCCGAGAAGCTGACGGCCCAGCAGTTCCAGATCGCGCGGATCGTCGCCGCCGACGCCACCAACCGGGAGGTGGCGGCCCAGCTCCATCTGAGCCCGCGCACCGTCGAGCATCACCTCAGGAACATCTTCGCCAAACTCGACATCCGCTCCCGGGTCGAGCTGGTCCGGCTGCTCTCCTGATCCTGAGAGGCCCCGGATCTCCTGAGAGGTGCCGGGGGACGTCACCGATCCGGGCCGGCCGGAGACAGGTGATTTCACCGATGCGTGAATGACTATGTGATCTGACAATTGCGACTGTCGGCAGTCAGCGCAGTCCACGCGGGAGCCCGGCCGCGCGATTCCCCCATCGACCCGTACCGCTCCGTGCCGGCCGCTCGCCCGCGTGGACGGCCGCCGGCCTGATCCCTCTCCTCCGAACAGGGAGTACAGCGACGTGCAGTCAGACAACTTCACCCCCCTCCCCCCGCGTCCCCACGTGTCCGGCCGTGGCGGGACCGCGCCCGCGCCGGCCCGCCGGGCGGGGACGGTCGCCAAGCTGACCTTCGCGCTGGCCCTGGCCGGCGGCGCCCTCGCCCCGGCCGCTCACGCCGCGCCGCCCGGCGCCCCCGTCCACGCCACCCCCGTCCACGCCACCCCCGCCGCGCGTCTGGCGGCGAACCCGTACGAGCGCGGCCCCGATCCCACCGTCTCCAGCATCGAAGCCGTCCGCGGCCCGTTCGCCATCGCGCAGACCGACGTCTCGCCCCTGCGCGTGACCGGTTTCGGCGGAGGGACGATCTACTACCCGACCACGACCAGTGCGGGGACGTTCGGGGCCGTCGCCATCGCCCCGGGCTACACCGCCGACAGATCCAGCATGGCCTGGCTGGCGCCCCGGATCGCCTCCCAGGGCTTCGTCGTCTTCAACATCGACACCCTCACCCGGAGCGACCAGCCCGCCAGCCGGGGGCGCCAGCTGCTGGCGGCGCTCGACTACCTGGTCGAGGAGAGCTCGGCCTCCAGCCGGATCGACGCCGGCAGGCTCGGTGTCATGGGCCACTCCATGGGCGGCGGCGGCTCGCTGGAGGCAGCCGACGACCGGCCGCAGCTGCAGGCGGCGATCCCGCTCACCGGGTGGAACCTCGTGAAGAACTGGTCCGGGGTGCGGGTCCCGACCCTCGTCGTCGGCGCCGAGAACGACACGATCGCCCCGGTGGCCTCGCATTCGAAGCCGTTCTACAACAGCCTGCCGTCCTCGCTGGACAAGGCCTACCTGGAGCTCGCGGGCGCGAGCCACTTCGCGCCCAACGTCTCCAACACCACCATCGCCAAATACAGCATCTCCTGGCTGAAGCGGTTCATCGACGACGACACCCGCTACGAGCAGTTCCTGTGCCCGGCGCCCCGGGGCGACAGGAACATCTCGGACTACCAGGACACCTGTCCCCACTCGTAGGCACCGGGCCCCCGGGCCGCCGCCCGGCCGGATCTCCGGCGGCGGCCCGGGACCGGCGGCGGCCGCCTCGCGCGGCCGCCGCCGGTAGCGGCGGGCGGGCGCCGGGCCCGGGGTTCACGGCAGCAGCCGGTAGAAGCGCCAGAACCCGAAGTCGCTGATCGGCAGGACCTCCACGTCCCCGAAGCCCGCCTCGACCGCGTAGCGCCGCAGGGTGTCGGGGCGCATCACCGTGCCGGTGCCGGCCGAGGGCTGGTGGGACATGCCGTCGGGCAGGCAGATGAGCAGGCTGAAGCCGTACAGCAGCCGCTCGGTGTCGTCGGCGGGCGCGGTGAAGGAGGGGGCGGTGGCCTCGTCCATGACGACGACCGTCCCCCCGAGGCGCAGGGCCCGCCGTATCTCGGTGAGCGTCTCCACCGGCCGGGGCATGTCGTGGATGCACTCGAAGGCGAAGACCGCGTCGTAGCCGTCTCCGGCGGGCGCGAGCGCACTCGCGTCGCCGTGGCGGAAGGCGACGCCGACCCCGGCCTCGCCGGCGTTGCGTACGGCCAGCTCGACCGAGGGGCCGTCGATGTCGATCCCCTCGACGACCGCCTGCGGGTAGGCCCGGGCCAGCGCGATGCTGGACCAGCCGCCGCCGCAGCCGACGTCGGCGATGCGGGCGCCGGGCCGGCGCAGCAGCGCGTCGAGGTCGGGCACCCCGGCGAGGGCGCCGGGGAGCGCGTGCTCGAACCAGGGCCGGTTCATGTCGGCCTGGGACTCCCGCATGTCCGGCCCGAAGGCGGCCCAGCCGACGCCGCCGCCGGCGCGGTAGGCCTCCAGCAGGGCGGGCGTCTGCGCGGCGGCCCCGGCGATCATCCGGGCCAGCGGCGCGAGGTAGGCGAGGCTGGACTCGTCGGTCAGCACCTCCGCCGGGCCCGCCGGCAGCGAGAAGCGGCCGTCTTCGCCGACCGCCAGGATGCCGCAGGCGGCCTGCTGCTCCAGCCATTCCCGGGCGTATCGCTCGTGACCGCCGGCGCGGGCGGCCAGCTCTGCGGCGGTGGCCGGACCGTGCCCGGCCAGTGCCCGGTACCAGCCCAGCCGGTCCCCCAGATGCACCGAGAGCACCTCGATGGCGCCCAGCGCGGACCGCAGCAGGCGGTCGGCGAACTCCTCCGTCGTCTGCGTCGTCATGATGTCTCCTTCCGTCGCCGTCCGGCACCGGCGACGTGGAGATCGGCTGCCGATCCGCTGCCACGCCACCTGGTCACGACCACTCCTGCCCGGCCTCCCGGCCCGATCGGACAACAGCGATGGAGGTAATAAGGTTTACGGCCTATGTTCAGGAACGTAAAGCGTTGTGACCTTAAATCCGTTGTGTGGGTTCTTGCCCTGAGTATTTCAGCTTCGTTGCTGGTCGGGAGCAGTGCCTTGCTGAGTGGTCACTTCGCGCCGGCCCCCGGTGGGACCGCGGCGGACCCCAACCGGTCCGCACCGCCGGCGGCCCCCCTGCCCGAGGTCTCGGTGACGCCCACCCCGCCGCCGGAGCCGTCGGCGTCGCCGGCGCCTGAGCAGACGTTCCTGCTGGCCAACGGGCGGCGGCAGCCGCCGAGGATGACGGTGCCGGGGTCGGCCGGCGGCCGCTACGCCGTCGTCCCCGGCGGCGCCCGCCCTCCCGCGGGCCGCACGGGCAAGGTGGTCCGGTACATGGTCGAGGTCGAGCGCGGCCTGCCGTTCGACGCGCGCGAGTTCGCCGACGAGGTGCACCGGATCCTCAACGACCGGCGGAGCTGGGGGTTCCGGTTCCAGCGGGTGGAGCGCGGCCCGGTGAAGATCCGGGTGTCGCTGTCCAGCCCCGCGATGACGGACCGGCGGTGCCGGCCGATGATCACCTTGGGCATGCTGTCTTGCTGGAACGGCGGGCGGGCGGTCATCAACGCGATGCGGTGGAACTCGGGCGTGCGCGGTTACGGCCGCGACGTCGCCTCCTACCGCGAATATGTCATCAACCACGAGGTCGGCCACGGTCTCGGCCACGGCCACGAGCCCTGCCCGGGGCCGGGCAGGCGGGCCCCGGTCATGCTCCAGCAGACCAAGTCGCTGTACGGCTGCCGCCCCAACGCCTGGCCGTCGCCCCGGCGCTGAGGGGCTCAGCCCGTGACGGCGAACCGCCTGGCACAGTGGGCCCGCAGCTCGCCGATCAGCTCCCGGACGGCGACCGAGTTCGCCATCTCGGAGGTGGTGACGTAGCCCACGCGCCGGATCGGCGGGGCCGCGTCGAGCTCCGCCACCGCGACCTTGGGCGGCGCGTCGACGACGGTGAGGCGCGGGACGATCGCGCTGCCGAGGCCGTAGCCGACCATCGACAGCACGACCCCGTCGTCCTCGACCTGGATGTCGCCCGGCGGGATCCACTCCTGCCGGTCCAGCCACCGCCTGGTCTCCGCCGAGCAGTTCTCGTGCCAGTCGATCATCGGCAGGCTGCGCGGGTCCGGGTGTCCCGCCGGATAGGCGAGCACGTACGGCTCGGCGAACAGGTCCCTGCCGATGACCCCGTCCACCCGGGAGGGAAGGGTGGCGATGCCGAGGTCGGCCCGGCCCTCCAGCACCTCCCCCGCGATGCCCCTGCCGATCTCCTGCACGATCCGGACGTCCACCGTGACTTTCGGATAGCGCCGGGCGAACCGGGCGAGCACCGTGGGCAGCAGATGGAAGGCGGCGCTGCGGAAAGCGGCGACCTTGATGTTGCCGGTCGCCTCTCCCCCCGAGGTCGCGCGCGCCTCGGCCCTCATGACGTCCATGAGGCGCAGGATCCGCCGGGCGTGCCCGGCCGCCGCCACCCCCGCAGCCGTGGGCTGGGCCCCGTTGCGCCCGCGCCGGAACAGCACCGTGCCGACCTTGCGCTCGGCGGTGCGGACGGCGTGGGAGACCGCCGACTGGGTGAGGCCCAGTCCCGTCGCGGCGGCGGAGAAGGTCCGCTCCCGCTCCACGGCGACCAGGATGCGCAGCTCGCTCGCCGTCAGATCCTCGTTCGTCACATGACAGACGTTATATGAACGTCGTTCATGGAAGTTCCTCTTCCATCGACGCCGCCCCCTGATCGCCCGCCTCCCGCCTTCCTAGGCTGGCGGGCACAGCGGATCGACCAACAGGGGGACTCCCGTGCGCGCCATCCAGATCACCCGTACCGGCGGACCCGAGGTCCTGACCGAGGTGGAGCTGCCCGATCCGGTGCCGGGGCCGGGCGAGCTCCTCGTCGAGGTCGAGGCGGCGGGGGTGAACTTCGCCGACATCGAGCGGGTCGCCGGCACCTACCTCTCCCCGGACCTGCCGTTCGTCCCCGGCGCCGAGGTCGCCGGACGCACCGCCGACGGCCGCCGCGTCATGGGCCTGGCGCAGCGCGGCTACGCCTCCAAGGCGGTCCTCGACGGCGAGGACGTCGTGGAGCTGCCCGAGGGGATCGACTCGGGCGCGGCGCTCACCCTGCTGGTCCAGGGCCTGACCGCCTGGCACCTGATCCGCTCGGCGGCGCGCGTGCTGCCCGGGGAGAGCGTCGTGGTCAACTCGGCGGCCGGCGGCGTGGGGCACCTGGCGGTCCAGCTCGCCAGGCAGGCCGGGGCGGGCCGGGTGATCGCCACGGCCTCCAGCGAGGCCAAGCGCGCCCTGGCACTGAGCCTGGGCGCGGACGCGGCCGTGGACGGCGAGGCGGAGGGCTACGCCGAGCGGGTGATCGAGGCCAATCTGGGCCACCGCGCCGACGTCGTCCTGGACGCGGTCGGCGGCCCGGTGTTCGACGCCGCGCTCGGCGCGGTGGCCGACTTCGGCCGCCTGGTCAGCTACGGCACGGCCTCCGGGCAGACGCCGTCCCCGATCGACATGGACCGGCTCCTGGAGCTCAACTTCTCCGTGGTCGGCTTCTGGGTGCGCCCCGCCCTCCGGCTGCCCGGCGGCTACCAGGAGCCGCTGCGGGAGCTGCTCGGCCTCGCCGCCTCCGGCCGGCTGCGACCGCTCGTGGGCGGGGAGTACGCGCTGTCGCAGACCCGGCGCGCCCACGAGGACATGCTCGCCCGCCGCACGACCGGCAAGATCGTCCTGCGCCCGTAGCGCGCGGGGCCGCCCGGACGGTCCCCGGCGGACACCCCATGATCACTGGCGGGGGCAGGGCGCCGACGCCCCCGGTCCGCCACCTGGAGGCCAGGACTTCCCACGAAGGTATACCGCGTTTGCAATTAAATGCGTAAGCAATTATTGTCAGCGCCTGTACTCATCGCACGCTTCTTGGGAGATTCTCGTGCCTCTCGCTCTGCTGGCTCTGGCGATCAGCGCCTTCGGCATCGGCACCACCGAATTCGTGATCATGGGGCTGCTCCCCGAGGTCGCCGGTGACTTCGGCGTCTCGATCCCGACGGCCGGCTACCTGATCTCCGGCTACGCGCTGGGCGTGACCGTCGGCGCTCCGCTGCTGACCGTCCTCGGCGCGCGCCTGCGGCGCAAGCACCTGCTCCTGATCCTCATGGCGATCTTCATCGTGGGGAACCTGCTCTGCGCCGTCGCCCCGACCTACGGCCTGCTCATGCTCGGCAGGGTCGTGGTCTCCTTCTCGCACGGGGCCTTCTTCGGCATCGGCTCCATCGTCGCCGCGGGCCTCGTCGCCCCGGAGCGCAGGGCCGGGGCGATCGCCCTGATGTTCACCGGGCTGACCCTCGCCAACGTCCTCGGCGTCCCCATGGGGACCGCGCTGGGGCAGGCGTTCGGCTGGCGCTCCACCTTCTGGGCCGTCACCGCTCTCGGCGTCGTCGCCTTCGCCGGCGTCCTCGCCCTCGTCCCCGCCCAGCCCCGTCCCACCGGCGGCCTGCGCCAGGAGTTCGACGCCTTCCGCAACGGCCAGGTATGGCTGGCCCTGGCCGTCACCGCCCTCGGCTTCGGCGCCCTGTTCGCCTCCTTCTCCTACATCGCCCCGATGATGACCGACGTCGCCGGCTTCTCCGAGGGCGCCGTCAGCTGGCTGCTGGTGCTCTTCGGCGTGGGCGCGGTCGTCGGCAACATCATCGGCGGCCGGGCCGCCGACCGCAGCCTGATGCCGAGCCTGTACGTGATCACAGCCGGCCTGGTCGCGGTCCTGGCCGCCTTCGCCTTCACCGCGCACTCCCAGGTCGCGGCGGCGATCACGATCTTCGTGGTGAGCACCGTCGGCTTCGCCACCGTCCCCTCGCTCCAGAAGCGGGTCCTGGACAAGGCGGGAGAGGCTCCCGCGCTCGCCTCGGCGGCCAACATCGGCGCCTTCAACCTGGGCAACGCCGCCGGCGCCTGGCTGGGGGGCCTGACCATCCAGGCCGGCCTCGGCTACACCTCGCCCAACTGGGTGGGCGCCCTGATGGCCGCCGGAGCGCTGCTTCTCGCACTGATCTCCGGGGCCCTCGACCGCGCCCGCCGCGGCGCCGGCGTCACCCGGCCGGACGCCGCCGCCCTGGCCCGCTGACCGGGAACGGCCACCCCTCCGCACCGCTGGACCGTCCGGGCTACCGTACGGCTTGCGGAACCGACGAGAGGAACCCTTGATGACATCCGACGGTGACTACGGAGTGCCCGGCTCACTGGCGAAGGTGCTCGCCGACGTCGCCGCCGAGCGGGTGGCCCAGGACGCCATGTGGGGCATCCAGGACCTCGCCGACGGCACCGGCCGGGAGGGCGCGGCGGCGGCCGAGGAGGCCAAGGAGGACGTCGCCGCCGCGGCCCGCGAGGGCCGGCTCACCTGGCGGCACATCCTCCTGGAGGAGGTGCTCGAAGCCTTCGCCGAGACCGACCCGGACGCCCTGCGCACCGAGCTGGTCCAGGTGGCGGCCGTCGCCGCCAAGTGGGCCCAGGCGCTCGACCGGCGCGGCGGGCCCCTCCCCCACCAGGTGAGGAAGGCCCGCTTCCGCGTCATCGTCGACGTCCACGTCGTCTTCGCCCGTGACGGCGCCGTGCTCCTCAGCCGCCGGTCCGGCACCGGATACGCCGACGGCCTGTGGCACCTGCCCAGCGGCCATCTGGAGGAGGGCGAGTCCGCGGTGGCCGCCGCGGCCCGCGAGGCCCGCGAAGAGGTGGGCGTCACCGTCGAGCCGGACGACCTCGTCTTCGTCCACGCCATGCACCGGGCGCCCGAACGGGTCGGGCTCTTCTTCGCCGCCGCCCGCTGGAGCGGCGAGCCGTACAACGCCGAACCCGACAGGTGCAGCGAGATCGCCTGGCACCCCCTGGAGGCGATCCCCGAGGACACCGTCGACTACCCGGCGGCGGCCCTGCGCGCCGTCGCGGACGGCCGACCCTTCGCCCTGCACGAGTGGGGCTGAGCGCGGCCGGGCCGCGACCGGCGGGGCACGGCAGAGGACGCCTCCACCCGTACGGCGGGTGGAGGCGTCCTGTTCCGGAGGTGCCCGCAGGCGCGCGGGGTGTCCAGGCGTCCGGGACGCTCAGGACACCGGAGGCTCAGGCCCAAGGGCGTTTCGGGGAGGTGGGAGGTCCGGGGCGGAGGGGCCGGGGGGCGGCCCCTCCGGGCCGGGCGGCGAGGGAGTCCGCGAGTGGGGATGTCCGCGTCAGGCGGCGAGGGGGGCCGCGTGCGGGGCGTCTGTCAGGGAGTGAGGTTGACGTAGTAGCGGGAGTATCCGTTCATGTCGACCAGGCGGGTGCCGACGGTCCTGGCCGCGGTGCTGCCGATGTTGAGGCAGGAGTCGAACGCGGTCTGGTAGACGTAGATCGGGCCGTAGGGGCCGGTCCAGACGGCTCCGTTGGCGGCCTCGGCGTAGAACGCGGCGTAGCGGTTGTTGGTGTTGAGCACGTGGGCCTCGCCGCCCGGGTCGATCGCCCACCAGCCCCGGGTGCCCCACTGACCGTAGTCACGGCAGCCGTCGGGGCTGTAGAACATGATCGCGACCCACACCTTGGAGGTGTAGCGGTTACGGAAGTGCAGCTCCATGCTCTACTCCTCCGGTTCCGTGAACCGCTGGGCCAGCGGCCTGTCGTCGATCGCCTGATCGGCCAGGGGCGGCAGGTGATCGTCGGCCCCCGCGGCGACGGCGATCCGATCCGCCGTCCCCACGCGCGCGCTCACCTCGCCCGTATCGGCCGCTGTGGTGTCCGCGAACGCCACCCGTGGATCGGGCAGACGCTCGGTGCCGTTGTCCGGCATGTGGCTCAACTCCATTCTTTGAACGCGTTGAGTGACTGACCAGAAACCTACAGTAATAGTCAAGGCTTGTAAAGAGTCGAGTAAAGTCGGTGCGGACGCGGAAGGGGCGCCGCCCCGAGGCGGACGGCGCCCCTTCCGCCCACAGGTCATTCGGTCCGGCGCACCCCGCCGAGGAAACGGTGCACGATCACCACGAGGGCGAGGAAGAGCCCGCTCACCACCTGCTGGAAGGAGGCGTTGAGGTTGCCGACCTGGTTGATCAGGTTCTGGATCACCCCCGGCAGCAGCGCCCCGGCGATCGTGCCGCCGAGGGCTCCCGAACCGCCGGTGAGCAGGCCGCCCAGGCCGACGACCTCGCCGGGCCGGAGCGCGAAGGAGACGCCGTCGAGCAGGTGCTTGCGGGTGAGCCCGGTGGCGGTCAGGACCGGCGGGTCCTCCTCTGAGGGTCTCGGCCGCCTGCCGGCGCATGGCCCCGAAGTCGATGAGCCGGAACCGGCCCCTGGGCTCGCGGCCGAGGAACAGGTTGCGCGCCACGCTCATCGACGGGACGAGGTCGACCTCCTGGTAGATCGTGGAGATGCCGGCCCGCTGGGCGTCGAGCGGGCTGGAGAAGCTCACCTTCTCGCCCCGGTATCTCACCTGGCCGGCGTCGGCCCGGTAGACCCCGGTCAGCACTTTGATCAATGTCGACTTGCCCGCGCCGTTCTCCCCCACCAGGGCGTGACCTCGCTCCTGCCGAGCGTGAACGACACGTGGTCCAGCGCGCGGACGCCGGGAAACGCCTTCAGCACCCCGGCGGCCTCGAGGACTCGGCCGTTGTCTGCCGCAGGGCTCCTCTCCCGAGGGGTCCGGGGCGGCGGCGCCGCCCGGACCGGTCTTCGATGATCAGTAGGCTTCGGAGATCGAGTCCTTGGCGTTGGTCCTGTCGTACTCCCGGTCGGCGATGACGACCTTCTCCGGGATGCTCTCGCCGCCGACGAACTTCTGGCCGCCGAAGGCGTCGATGGTGCAGCCGGCGCCCGCCGGGGCGATCGGCGTCTGGACGACCGGGGCGCCCTGGGTGCTCGCGCCGGCCGGCTCGGCCGTGGACTCCTCGGACTTCGCGCAACCGGACGCGACGAGGACGGCGGCGGCCAGCAGCGCCACGGCCGCTCCGCCACGGGGCGGAGGGCCATGGCGGGGCCCGCGCCCCCGAACAGGACGCGGGCCGTGGTCGTGGCTCAGAGCCGCGTGATCCGCACGGCGTCGGCGATGACGTAGCCGACGCCGGAGGTCCAGCGGCTCACGCCGACGACGTTGTAGTCACCGGCGTTGAGCGAGAAGGTGCCGAGGTTGCGCCAGCCTCCGCCGCCGGAGCGCTGGTCGACGTAGACCGTCTGGTTGCCGCCGGAGGCGGCGACGATGTACGGCGCGGAGCTGTTGTAGCCGGGGTCGGCCGGATACCAGGCCTCCACGCGGTAGGTGCCCGCGCTGGGGATGGCCGCCCGATACCAGGCCGGGTCGCTGGCCGCCACCGGGCCGGCGAAGCGGTAGTCCGTGCCGTACCGCTGGCCGGAGTAGGCGGAGGTGCCCCAGTTCGCGCTGGCCGTGAACTTGCCCGCGGTGGTGTTGTCGACGGTGACGGACCAGGAGGTGCCGCCGCCTCCCGTCACGTACTGCATGTACTTGTTCCAGTCCCAGTACTGGCCCGGGTCGGTGTGGGTGGCGCCCGGCACCTGGTTGTGCCCGATGATGTGGGTGCGGTCCTTGGGGATGCCGTACTTGTCGCAGATGGAGCGGGTCAGCGCCGCCGAGGCGCGGTACATCGCGTCGGTGAACCAGGAGGCGTCGCTGACGTAGCCCTCGTGCTCGATCCCGATGGACCTGGTGTTGTAGCTCCAGTTCCCGGCGTGCCAGGCGACGTCCTTGTCGCGCACCATCTGCGTGACGGCGCCGTCGGAGGAGCGGACGACGTAGTGCGCCGAGACGCTCGCGCTGGGGTTCTGGAACCAGGAGATCGTGCCGGCGTAGGAGCCCTGGGTCACGTGGATGACGACCCGGTCGATCGCGTAGCTCGACGGACGGCTGGAGGCGGTGTAGTTGGAGGAGCTGGCGGCCACCCAGCTCGCGTTGGGGTAGTCGGGGCTGGCGGCCTGGGCGCTCAGGTCGCGGGCCTGGGCGTAGGCGCCCCGGTCGGCCTGCACCTCCTGCGGGGCGACCTGCACCCCGGCCGCCTGGATGCCCCTGCCGAGCAGGTCGTAGACGGCGTCGGCGTACAGCCGGGCGACCTCGGGGGTCGAGGCGTTGCCGTACTCGGCCACGGCCTGGTACCACCGCCCGGCGTCCTTGCGGGCGGCCTCGTCGAGTCCGAGCCCGTCGGCGAGGGAGCGCAGCACCGCGGCGCCGCCGAGGACGTTGGCCGCCTCGTCCGTGCGCAGCTTCCTGACCGCTTCGCCGGTGAGCTCGGCCGCCTTCTCCAGGGTGTGGGTGGTCGGGTTGCTGACCAGGTGCATGACCCCGTAGCCGCCGCTCGCGCTCGGCTTGCCGCCGTGCCCGTCGAGGTGGGTCTCGGCGTAGGCGAGCGCGACGAGCAGGTCACGCGGGACGTCGTAGGCGGCGGCCGCGCGGGCGAACGCCTCGGCCAGGGGGTCGGCCGGAGCGGCGCTGGCCGGGCGGCCGGCGAGGACCAGGAGAGCGGTGAGGAGACAGGTCGTGATGGCGGCTAATCGGGTCCGGGCGAACGTCATGGTCGCTCCTCGGTCGGGGGGTGCCAACGGCTGCACAGTAAGGGCGTTTCATGACATATGTCGATAATTGACATTACTGATGAGTTGGATGAAAATTTTCGCCCTCGCTTCCGGGCCGGGGCGGCGGCCCGGATCCGGCCGGCGTGAAGACTATTGCACTTTTGCCGGAAAGCACTGAAGCTTTCCTTCTGTGACGACGTATCGAACGGGCCGGACGTGGCGGCCCGTCACCATCGGTCGCATTGCCGCAGCAGCCATCGCCCTCGTTCTCACCGCGCTCACCGGCGCCGTCGCGCCCGTGCCGGCGGCCGGCGCCGCCGCGGCCGCCCCCGCGGGCGGTACGGCCGGCACCCTCGCCGCCTGCCCCACCGATCCGGCGACCCCCAAACGCCAGCTCCGCGCGATGTGGATCGCCAGCGTGGCCAACATCGACTGGCCGAGCAGGACCGGCCTGAGCGTGTCGGCGCAGCAGGCCGAGTTCCGCGCCTGGCTGGACCTGGCGGTGCAGAAGAACATGAACGCCGTCGTCGTCCAGGTCAGGCCGATGGCCGACGCGTTCTGGCCCTCGCCCCACGAGCCTTGGTCACAGTGGCTGACCGGCACCCAGGGCGGCGATCCCGGCTACGACCCGCTGGCCTTCATGGTGAGCGAGGCGCACGCCCGCGACATCGAGTTCCACGCGTGGTTCAACCCCTACCGCGTCGCCAACCACGACGATCCCACCCGGCTGGTGGCCGGCCACCCGGCGCGGCAGAACCCCGGCTGGCGGTTCGCCTACGGCGGCAAGCTCTACTACAACCCGGGGATCCCCGCGGTCCGCGACTTCATCGAGGGCGCCGTCATGGACGCCGTCACCCGTTACGACCTCGACGGCGTGCACCTCGACGACTACTTCTACCCCTATCCGGTCAGCGGCGAGACGATCCCGGACGCGGCCGCCTACGCCCAGTACGGCGGGGGGTTCGGCAACGTCCACGACTGGCGGCGCAACAACGTCAACCTGCTGGTGAAGGAGCTGGACCAGCGGATCCACACGGCCAGGTCCTGGGTCAAGTTCGGCGTCAGCCCGTTCGGCATCTGGCGCAACGCCGCCACCGACCCGCTCGGCTCGCGGACCTCCGGCATGCAGTCCTACGACGCCATCTACGCCGACACCCGGCTGTGGGTGAAGCAGGGCTGGGTCGACTACGTCGCGCCGCAGATCTACTGGCACATCGGGTACGCCGTCGCCGACTACAAGGTGCTCACCGCCTGGTGGGCGGAGACGGTCAAGGACACCGGCGTCCAACTGCTCGTCGGGCAGGCCGCCTACCGGGCCGGGGCGGCCGGCCAGGACGCGGCCTGGCAGCAGCCCGGCGAGCTCACCGCGCACCTGAGCTACAACCGCCAGCACCCGGAGGTGGCCGGCGACATCTTCTTCAGCGCCAAGGACGTCCGGGCCGACCGGATCGGCGCCGTCTCCCGGACGGTGGCCGACCACTACTCCAGGCCCGCCCTGATACCGGCCCACGGCACGGCGGCCGCGCCGCCCGGCCCGTCGATCACCTCGGCGGTCCGGACCGGCGGCGGGGTCTCGCTGTCGTGGCAGCGCGGCGGGTCGAGCAGCCCGACCTCGTACGCCGTCTACCGGGTCGGCGGCGCCCAGACGACGGACCCGTGCTTCTTCGCCGACGGCCGCAACCTGCTCAGGACGGTCCGCGGGACCTCCTTCACCGACGCCACCGCCGCGGCCACGGGCACCTACACCTACTACGTGACGGCCATGGACCGGCTGCACCACGAGAGCGCGCCGAGCGCGGGCCAGGTGGTCGCGGCCACCGGCCCGTTCAGCGTCGTCGTCGACAACGCCGACGCCGGCTTCACCGCCGGCTCCGGCTGGGGCACCTCGAGCTTCTCGTCGCAGCGCCACGGCGCCGACTACCGGTTCGCCGACCCCGTCGCGGCGAGCGACCCGGCGTGGTTCCGGGCCCAGATCCCCAGCGCCGGCAGCTACCGGATCGAGGTCTGGTATCCGGCGAACGCCGGCTACAACAGCGCGACGCCGTTCATCGTGGCGGCCGGCGGCGGCAACCAGGTGATCAACGTCGATCAGCGCGCCGGCGGCGGCCAGTGGCGCGCCCTGGGCACCTTCACCCTCTCCGCCGGCACCTACAACGTCGTCGGGGTGAGCCGCTGGACCTCCACCGGTGGTTACGTCATCGCCGACGCCGTCCGCATCACCAAGACCTAGTGCTGCGTTCCTGAATGGGGGCGGATATCCCTGCTGACCTGGGGCGATGGTGGTCTCAGGGGGGATTGTCATGCCGAAACTGCTGCACGCGCGTCCGCCGGCGGACGCCGAGGAGGAGCGGCAGATCCGCAAGCTGGCCGGGGCCCGTCACGCCCCGGCAGACTGGATCATGCAAGCACAGATGATCGTGTTCAGCTGGCAGGGCCTGCGCACCAGCGCCATCGCGGCCAAGCTGGGCTGTCACATGCAGACCGTGCGCGAGCGGATCGACCGGTTCAACACCGAGGGCCTGACCGGGCTCGGCGACCGGCCCGGAGCAGGCCGCAAACCACACATCACCGAGCTCGAACGCGGACAGCTCATCGCGCTGGCCCGCTCGACCCCGCCCGGACGGCTGGTCCGCGACGCGGCCGGGGACCTGGCCGCCACCGACGACAGCGGCCCGGCGCAGTGGACGCTGGACAGCCTGACCGCCGCCGCCCGCGCGCGGGGCATCGTCATCGCCCGCAGCCAGGTCCGCCGGATCCTGCGAGCGGAGAAGGTCCGCTGGCGCCACACCCGCTCCTGGACCACCTCCACCGATCCGGACTCCGCCCCAAAAGAGCCGCGATCATCGACCTCTACACCCAGCCGTCGCCCGCCACCACGGTGATCTGCGCCGACGAGCTGGGGCCGGTGACCCCGCGCACCTTCCCACCCGCGCCCGCCTGGTCGCCCGACGGGCACCGGATCAAAGCCCGGCTGGAGTATTTCACGCGGCACCGACAAGACCTGGGTGTACGGCGCGCTGCGCATCGCCGACGGCATCGAGCTCACCTTCTGCGCGCCCTCGCGCAACAGCGACGGCTGGATCCAGTTGCTGACCCAGATCGCCAGGGCCAACCGGCGTGGTGCGATCGTGGTCATCACCGACAACCTCTCCAGCCACTCCAGCTGGAAGGTCCGCCAATGGCTACTGCGTCACCCGCGGATCCGCCAGGTGTTCCCGGTCAAAGCGTGCTGGCTGAACCTGGCCGAAGGCTGGTGGCGACTGCTCCGCAAGGCCGCGTTCGCCGGGCAGACCTTTACCGACGCCACCGAGGTCGCCCACGCGGTCACCCTCGCCACCGCCCAGCTCAACGCCCACGCCCACCACTGGATCTGGGGACGACCACCGCCCCAGCCCCGGATCCTGCGCCGCAAATTCGTCTACCTGCTATGAGGAACGCAGCACTAGTGGCCCTGTGCCCATACCGATCAGGCAGGTCTCGCGCTGCGGAACGAGCGCCGGTAGCTGTCAGGCGGAACTCCGACGATCCGCTTGAACTGGCGTCGAAGTGTCGTGGCGGTGCCCATGCCGGCGGCGAGGGCGACCGCCTCGATGCTCTCGTCGGTCGCCTCCAGCAGCTCCTGGGCGCGGCGTACGCGCTGGGTCAGGAGCCACTGGATCGGTGTCTGACCGGTCACCGCCTGGAACTGCCGTCCGAGGTTGCGCGGGCTCATGTTCGCCTTCCGCGCCATGTCTGTCACCGTCAGCGGCTGGTCCAGCCGTTGCTGAACCCAGGCGAGCAGGCCGACGAGCACGTGGTCGCCCGCGACCTGCATCGGCGTGGCCACGAACTGGGCCTGGCCGCCGGGCCGGTGCGGCGGCATGACGAGGCGGCGGGCGACCGAGTTGGCGACGGCGGCGCCGTGGTCGAGGTGGATCAGGTGTATGCAGAGATCGACGGCGGCGGCCTTCCCCGCGGCGGTGAGCACGCTGCCGTTGTCCGTGTACAGCACGTCCGGGTCCACGACGGCCCGCGGATGGCGGGCACTCAGCTCCGCGGTGTGAGCCCAGTGCGTGGTGGCCCGCCGGCCGTCCAGCAGGCCCGCCGCGCCGAGCGCGAACGCCCCGGTGCAGAGAGAGGCGACCCGGGCGCCCGACTCGTGGGCCGCACGCACGGCTTCGAGCAGTTCCGAGGGCGGCGGATCGTCGATGTCCGCGCACGCGGGCACGATCACGGTGTCGGCGCTGATCAGGCGCTCCAGCCCGTGGTCCGGCTCGACCGTGAACGGGCCGATCCGGACCGGTCCGGGCCCGCAGAGCAGTACGTCGTACCAGTCTCCCGTGGCTTCGCGCGGGGGCGTGCCGAAGATCTCGTAGGCCACTGCCAGCTCGAAGTGCAGCAGGTGACCGGCGGTCGCCAGCGCGATGGTGTGCATGTCCGAAAGTGTACGGATGATGTCGTTCCGGACTCTCACGGTCATCTTCCCCGTTCAGCCAGAGTGACTCGTCAGAACATCGAGATCTGGAGAGTCATGAGTGCATCGGATGCAGTGGTGGTCTACGGAGCGACAGGGCACACGGGGCGCTTCGTCGTCGCCGAGCTTCTCCGGCGCGGCTTCACCCCTGTCGTCTCAGGCCGTGACGCGGCTCGGCTGAAGGCGCTGGCCGAGGAACGGCGGGAATGGGGAGAGGTGACGGTGCGGCCGGCCGCGGTGGATGACCCGGGCTCCCTGGACCGGGCCCTCGCCGGCGCGGCGGCGGTCATCAACTGCGCCGGGCCGTTCGCGGTGACAGCGGGCCCCGTGGTCGAGGCGGCCTTGCGCGCGGCGATCCCGTACGTCGACGTCGCGGCGGAGATCGAGGCGAACGCTTCGACGTTCGCCGACCACGCGGAAGCGGCTCGGAAGGCGGGCATACCCGTGGTGCCGGCCATGGCTTTCTACGGTGGGCTGGGCGACCTGTTGGTGAGCGCGGCCATGGGGAGGTCGACCGCTGCGGACGCGGTGCACATCGCGTACGGGCTGAGTGGCTGGCATCCCACGGCGGGGACCCGGGCGGCGGGTCAGGTGTCCCATCAGCGTCGTGCGGGCCGTCGGGTGCGCTTCAGGGACGGCGCGCTGGAGTATCACGACGACAAGGTGTCAGAGCAGGACTGGCTCTTCCCGGAGCCGCTGGGACGGCGGACGGTGATCGCGGAGTTCACCATGGCGGATGTCGTCACCGTCCCCAGCCACCTGGCCGTGCCCGAAGTCCGCACCTACATGACCGTCGAGGCCGCGAGGGACCTGGCCGGGGAGGACACCCCGGAGCCGGAGGCGGTCGACGCCCTGGGGCGTTCGGACCAGACCTTCGTCGTCGACGTCGTGGTCTGCGCGGATGGCGCCGAGCGGCGCGCCACGGCCCGTGGCCAGGACATCTACGCCGTCACCGCGCCACTGGCGGTGGAGGCCGTCCGGCGGATCCTGGCGGGGCACACGCGGACGGCGGGCGTGGCCTCGGCCGGCGCCATGTTCGACGCGGCCGACTTCCTCCGGACGCTGGCTCCGCACCTGTCGATCGAGCTTCCGCACTGACCGGGCCCCGGCCCTTGGGCGGGCGTCCGGTCCTGTCCGGTCCCGAGTCCCAGGCGCCACGCCGGGACGGGGCGGGTCCGCCGGTGAGGCGGCGGACCATGGGGTCGATCATGAGGACGTGGATCACGGCTCCGGAGCGGGCAGGAGGGTTGTCGCGCCACAGGGCCACGGGCCGGCGGGGAGGGTGGCGGCCACCGCCGCACATCGCAACTCCCGGTTGCTTTAATATGAGCGCGACAGACAGGTGTCCGCGATGGAGCAGCCAGGAGTCACGATGGAACCGGAGTCCCTCCCGGCAGGCCGGGAGCGCCCGATCGGGCGCGGCCCGAAGGTGCGCGCCGCGGTCCTCTCGGCGACGCTCGCCGAGCTGGCCGAGACGGGATACGCCGGCCTGACCGTCGACAACGTCGCGCAGCGGGCCGGCGTCCACAAGACGACGGTCTACCGGCGCTGGAAGGACCGCGAGGCCCTCGTCCTGGACGCGCTGACCGAGCAGGTCGCGGCGGACATCCCCATCCCCGACACCCACGCCGTCGAGACGGACCTGCGCGAGCTGGCGCGTTCACTCGTCAGGATGCTGACCAGCCCCGCCGACCGGGCCGTCACGATCGCGATGTTCTCGGACGCCGCGCGCGTGCCGGAGATCGGCGACGTCAAGCGCCGCTTCTTCGCCGACCGCTTCCTGCGCGCGGAGCCGGTCGTCACCCGTGCCGTCGAACGCGGCGAGCTGCCTGCCGGCACCGATCCCGCCGAGCTCCTCAAGACCCTCATCGCGCCGATCTATCTCCGGCTGCTGATCACCGCCGAACCCGTCGACGAGACCACCGCCGACCACGCGGCGCAGGTCGCGCTCGCCGCCGCACGTGCCGGCGCCCTCCACCCCGCGGGACGGGAGCGGCCCTCCCCGGCGGCCGGTCGGAGCCGGTGAGCGGAGCCGGACGGACCGGCACGGGCCTGCCGCGCCCGGGGGCTCACCTCGGCCTGGTGCGGTTGCTCCACTTCGGCCTGCGGAACAGGTCGCGGCGCTCCAGGAGGTAGGCGAGCTTCGAGGCCGTGATCCGGACCGTCTCCTCGTGCCGGTGCCGTTTCTCCGGGACGACGGCGCTCCAGCGTTCGAGCAGGCGGGCCATCTCGTCGGCGACCTCGCCGATCACCCGGTAGCGGGTGCTGAAGGCGTAGAGGTCGCCGTGCACCTCGTTGACCAGGTCCTCGTCGACCCGCCGGGCCAGCGGTCTGATCTTCTTGAGGATGTCGGCGTCCATCGCCGGGGTCACCGGGGCACGGCGCGCGTCGCCCTCGGGCACCATGATGAGCGCCCGGATCCGCGTGACGGCCAGGGCCCGTTCGGGCTGCGGGGTCGAGGGGTGCTCGGCCAGGTCCAGAAGGCGGCGGAGGGTCTCCTGCGTCCTGTCGTCGAACATGGAAACCCATCCCGCCCCTCGCGCATGCCGTAAAAGTGCGATCACATGCTATTCGACCAGGCGGCGTCCGCTCGGCCGCCTCAGGGCTCGGCCAGTACGCAGCGCGTGCCGGTGTAGATGGTCGGCATGCACCGGTTGCAGTGGATGCACCGGGAGGCGATGGCCCGGTCCCGCTGGATCCGGATCGGCAGGTCGGGCTCCATGAGCAGCGCCCTGCCCATGGCCGCGAACTGGAAGCCCTCCCGCATGGCCAGGTCCATGGCCGGGCGGCCGGTGATGCCGCCGAGCAGGACCAGCGGCATGCGCAGGGCGGCCCGGAAGCGGCGGGCGTCGTCGAGGAGATAGGTCTCCCGGTAGGGGTAGGTCCGCAGGAAGCGGCCGCCCAGCAGCCGCACGCCCAGCCGCTGCGGTCGCGGGAAGACCCCGGCGAACTCCCTGAGCGGGGCCTCCCCCCTGAACAGGTACATCGGGTTGAGCAGCGAGCTGCCCGCGGTCAGCTCGATGGCGTCGAGGCCGCCGTCCTCCTCCAGCCAGGCCGCGACCTGGAGGCTCTCCTCGGGCGCCAGGCCGCCGCGCACCCCGTCGTCCATGTTGAGCTTGGCCAGGATCGCGATCCGGTCGCCCACGGCCCCGCGCACGGCGCGGGCCACCTCGCGGGCCATCCGGGCGCGGTTGGCCAGGCTTCCGCCGTAGCCGTCGGCCCGGCGGTTGAGCCGGGGGCTGAGGAAGGCGCTGACCAGGTAGTTGTGCCCCATATGGATCTCGACGGCGTCGAAGCCCGACTCCGCCGCGATGAGCGCCGCCTCGGCGTGCGCCCGCACGACGCGCTCGATGTCGGCCCTCGTCGCCGCCCGGGTCATGGTCATGCCCATCGGGTTGAACCGCCGGGTCGGGGCCAGCGCGGGGAGCCGGTTGGAGGCCGGGTTGGCCACCGGGCCGGCGTGGCCGATCTGCGCGGAGACGGCCGCCCCCTCGGCGTGTACGGCGTCCGCCAGCCGGCGCAGCCCGGGGACGGCCTCCGGGCGCATCCAGATCTGCCGGCGCTCGGTGCGCCCCTCGGGCGCGACCGCGCAGTAGGCGACGGTGGTCATGCCCGCGCCGCCGGCGGCCGTCCGGCGGTGGAACTCGACCAGGCCGTCGGAGACCAGCGCCTCGGGGGTCCGGCCCTCGAAAGTGGCGGACTTGATCAGGCGGTTGCGCAGGGTGATCGGCCCGAGCTTCGCGGGGGCGAAGACGTCGGCCACGGTTCCGGCCATGAGTCACTGTTTACCAAACAAGCGCTTGGATTGCATCAGTCCGGCCGGTGACGGGTGCGGCGGGGCGGCCCTCGTAGAATGAATCGGCGACACATATTGTGCGCAACACATCATCTGCGCCGCGCATCCGGACCGCGCCGCGCGACCGGATCCGGAAGGGTGGCCGCCACATGCCGAACGAGGACCGCGACCGGCTGATCCAGCGGGTGGTCGCCGACAGCCGCAGGCACTACGCCGCCTACACGCTGTTCAACCAGGCCCTCGCCGAGCACCTCGGGCTCCACCCCACCGATCTGCAGTGTCTCAGCCTCCTCTCGCTGGAGGCGGAGCCGCTGACCACCGGAGAGATCGCCAGACTGACCGGCCTGACCTCGGGGTCGGCCACCCGGCTGGTGGACCGGCTCGACCGGGCCGGGCTGGTGGTCCGGCAGAGCGACCCCGGCGACCGCAGGAAGACGCTGGTCTCCCTGGCCCCCAGGTCCGTGTCGGAGGTGGACGCCGCCTGGGACACCCCCGGCGAGGCGTTCCTCACGGCCCTGGACGACTTCACCGACGAGCAGCTCGCCGTCATCGGCGACTATCTCCGCCGGGTCTCCGCGGTCGGCGCCGAGCAGGCCGCCCGGCTGGCCTCCGCCCGCGGCTCCGGCCGCAAGGGCTCGTAGCGCGGCCCCCGCGGAGCGGAGCCAACGATCGTAGAGCATCGGAGGCCCCGGCTCACCGCCATCATCGAATCCGGTATCCGACGGGCCCTCCAGCCGGCTTTCTGCCGCAAAACCCGACTTTTCGCCTTTCCAGTGAATACAGTCCAGCGTTGTCGGGCGGTGACCACCCTTCGCGGAAGGGCGGAGGCGAGTGGACGGGGTGGCGGACGGCCATGGATCCGATCGGTGACGATCTGCTCAGAGTCATGGAGCCGGAGCTCGGATACCGGGAGCGGGCCGGTCAGCACACCACGTTCGGCGAGTGGTATTCGACCAGCGTCGTCCAGGACCCCCAGTACAGGACGGCCCCCTGGTGCGACATGGTCATCGCCTGGGCCGCCGACAAGGCCGGCGTCGCGGACTTCGTCGGCCGGTTCGCCTGGACGCCCTCCCACGCCCGCTGGTTCGAGACGCGGGGCGCCTGGTCCGGGGAGCCGGAGCCGGGGGCGCTGGTCTTCTTCGACTGGTCCGGCGGCAAGGACATCAAGGGCATCGACCACGTCGGCGTCGTCGAGCGGGTCGACGGTGGAACGATCCACACCATCGAGGGCAACGTCGACGGGGTCTGGCTGAGACGCAAGACGCGCGACGAGAGCAAGGTCGTCGGATACGGGCTGCCGCGCAAGGTCAAGGAGCGCCTGGCCGGGACCTCCCCCGGCGAGGCGGGCCCGGCGGGGAGCCCCTCCGGCGAGGACGCGACCGTCCCGCAGACGGCCGGGCGGATCGAGGTCCGCCCGGCGCCCGCCCCCGGCGCCGTGACCGCCGCCCGCCCGGGGACGCCGGCGGTCTCCCTGGAGACCGCACCGGTCGCGGGGGTGCTCCTGCTCGTCCTCGCCGCGACGCTCGTCCTGGCCAGACGCCGCGCGCGCACCCCGGCCGCCGGGCCGCCCGCCGTACCGGCCGCCGGACGGCACCGCAGACAGGGCTCGGGGACGGGCACGGCGGCCGGACCGGACGCCGGCCGGCCCGCCGGAGCGGCCGCACCCGGGACGGCCGCGCCTCACTCCCGGCCGGCCGGCCGGGGCGCGGCGGCCTCCAGGGACACGGCCGCGGGTGGAGCGGGTCCGGCACGTCCCGCGGGCGTCAAGGCCGGCCGGCGGCCGTACTCGTCCGGGCCGGGTGAGCGCACCGAGAGTCCGGCCGGCGCGACGGTCCGGTTTGATTAATAAGGTTAGGCAAAGCTAAGTTGCTCACGACGACCTTTCCGAGCGGAGGCAGCACGAGATGACAGCCGTCAGTGAGCAGACCGTAGAGCGCGTGGAGGAGATCCTCCCCTACCGCGCCTTCCACGTCCGGGTCCTGCGGACGCTGCGGCTCAGCCCGAGCTTCGTCCGGGTGACCTTCGGCGGCGAGGAGCTGTCGGCCTTCGCCGACAACGGGTTCGACCAGCGGATCAAGCTGATCCTCCCGCTGCCCGACGGCGGCTTCACCCCTCTCGGCGACGGGGCCGACTGGTACCAGCGGTGGCGGGCGCTCCCGCCGGAGCTGCGCAACCCGATCCGCACCTACACCGTGCGGGCCGTACGGCCGCGCCGGTGCGAGCTCGACGTCGACTTCGTGCTGCACGGCGAGGCCGGTCCCGCCTCCCGCTGGGCGACCCACGCCGCCCCCGGGCACCGGGCCGTGGTCGTCGGCCCCAACGCGGCCTGCCCCGGGCCGACCGGCGGCCAGGAATGGGCCCCGCCGGCCGGGGCCACGCGCCTGCTGCTGGCCGGTGACGAGACGGCCGTCCCCGCCATCGCCGCCATCGCCGAGAGCCTCTCCGGCGACGTGCGGGCCACCGTCCTGCTGGAGGTGCCGGAGCGCGCCGACGCGCTCCCCCTCGACGTACGGCCGGGCGTGGAGGTCACCTGGCTGCCCCGCGAGGGGGCCCGCCACGGCGAACTGCTCGGCCCGGCCGTCCGCGAGGCCGTCGACGGGATCACCCTGACGGGCGGCGAGGCCGCCGGCCCGCTGGAGGACGTCGACATCGACACGGAGATCCTGTGGGAGATCCCCCGGCCCTCCGGTCGCGAGGGCCTGTACGCCTGGCTGGCCGGCGAGGCGGGCGTGGTCAAGCTGCTCCGCCGCCACCTCGTGCAGGAGGCCGGGGTCGACCGCTCGTCGGTGGCGTTCATGGGCTACTGGCGGCTGGGACGCGCGGAGATCGACTGAGCGCCGGAGCCGCTCCCGTGGAGCCCGCCGGCGGGCCGGCCGCAGCCGCCGCCACCCGCGGCCGGCACCGGTGGTAGCCCGGCGGACTCCGGGTAGTGACCGGTGCATGACGGTCACCGGATTCACTGGGCGGGTCACGGCGTCGTGGACCCGGGCCCGCCACCGCCACGGCTGGCTGGACCACCTGGCCCGCGCCGGCGTGCGCTACGACCAGACGGACGGTGGACGGCTGTCGGCCGCTCTCACCTATTACTCGTTCTTCGCGCTGTTCGCGCTCGCCCTGCTGAGCTTCGCGATCATCGGGCACGTCCTGGACGATCCGCAGGTGATACGCACGGTGCAGCGCTATCTCACCGACAACTTCCCCCGCCTCGACGTGCAGGCGCTGCGCGACGCCCGGAGCACGGCCGGGCTGGTCGCCCTCGTCGGCATGCCGGTCACCGGCCTGTTCTGGATGGACACCCTGCGCTCGGCGATCAGGGCGATCTGGCGGATCGAGGAGTATCCGGGCCGCTTCCTGCTGCGCCAGCTCATCGACCTGGGCGTGCTGGCCGGGCTCGGGGCCCTGCTGTCGGCCTCGCTCGCGGTCGCCTTCGCCGCCGAGGCGCTGCTCGACTGGCTGCTGGTGCACACCGTGGGCGCCGACGACGCCCCGGCCCGGTGGCTGACGTCCGTGGTCGCTTTCCTGCTCGGCTTCGGGGTGAACACCCTGCTGGCGGCCGCCCTGCTGACCGCGCCCCCGCGGCTGCGGCTGCCGCTGCGCCGGGTCCTCGGGCCCGCGCTGTTCGTCAGCCTCGGCCTGGAGGTCCTCAAAACCCTCGGCCAGTTCTATCTGGAGCTCACCGCGGCCAACCCCGCCTACCAGGTCGTGGCCGGCGCCGTCGCGCTGCTGGCCTTCCTCAAGATCCTCAATCAGATCATCCTGTTCGCCGCCGCGCTCACCGCCACCAGCACCGCCGGGGACATCGTCGACCTGGCCGTCCGCCGCGCGCCCTCCGTTCCGGCGGCCCTGACCTGATCCTCGTCCGTCCCCGCGGGCACGCCGGGCCGCGGCGGGCGCGGGTGTGCGAACATGGCCGGGAACACCGATCGCCTCACGGAACGGGGCCGATCCTCCCGGAGAGAAGGGCGCCCGCATGCCTCACGGCGGACCGTCCGACACGGCGCGCCTGACGGCCGACGGCCTCCGGCTGCCGCCGCTGACGCGCTGCCTGGCCGGGCAGGGCTGGCGGACCGTCACCTCGGGCCCGGCGGACCTGGCCGTGGAGGCGACCGGCGACGGCTACGAGGCGGCCTTCGACGGCGAGGGTCACTGGTTCGCCTCGCTGGCCGAGCTCGCCGGCTGGGCCGGACCGCCGGCGGCCCGGCGGTCACCGGGCCTGCGCCCGGCCGAGACCCGCGTGGTCGCCGAGACGATGGCCGACGTGTCGGCCATCGGCCCGTTCTTCGCCGTCTCGACGGACCCCGCGCAGGAGGCCGACCCGGCCTGGCGCCCGCTCACCGCGCTCTACGCCGACGTCGGCGCCCTGCGTGCCCGGATCCGCGACGTCGGGCGGCTGCTGGGCACCGGCGAGGCGAGAGTCGCCGCCTCGATCCTGTTCCAGGGACTGGCCGCCCGGCTCTGGTCACCGGTCGTCGGCGCGGCCTCCGTCCGGGCCGTGCTGCCGGACCTGGCCCCCGCCGGCGTCCGCTGGCGGCCCGCCGCCGGCGGCCCGCTCCCGCTGTGGGCGCCCCGCCCGGCCGGTTGGGAGATCGCCGACCCCGGCCGGGCCGCCGGGCTGATCCACCGCAACGTGGTGACCGAGCTGCTCGGACCGCTGGCCGAGGCCGTACAGGAGATCACCGGGGTCGCCCCGGGGCTGCTGTGGGGCAACGCGGCCTCCGCCCTGGCCGGGACCCTGTCGGCCATCGCGGGCGAGCGGCCGGACGCCGTCTCCCGGGCCGCCCCGCTCACCCGTGAGCTGCTGGCCCTCGGGGTCCTGGAGGGGACGGGCGAGCTGGCCGAGCCGGCCCCCGGCCGTCATCTCTTCGTCCGGCACAGCTGCTGCCTTTACTACCGCGTGCCCGGCGGCGGCAAGTGCGGCGACTGCGCCCTGCTGGACCCCGAGATCCGCCGCGGCCAGTGGGCGCGGGCCGTACGGCAGGCCGGCGCGGCCCCCTGACCCGGGCTGTCCGGATTGCACCGATACTGGAACGGTGCTGAGCAGTCACCGCCTGCGGGTGCTTCGGGAGGTTTTCCGGACGGGGAGCATCGCGGGAGCCGCGCGCACCCTGCGGCTCTCGCCGTCCGCCGTGTCCCACCAGCTGTCCAGGTTGGAGGAGGAGGCGGGGGTCGGCCTGGTCGAGCGGGGCGCGCAGAGCCTGCGGCTGACCGCGGCCGGGCGGCGGCTCGCGACCCGGGCGCAGGAGGTGCTCGACATCATCGAGGCCGCCGAGAAGGACCTGCTGGCGCAGGCCCGGGCCGACGCCGGGCAGCTCCGGATCGGGTTCTTCGCCTCCGCGGGCTACCGGCTGCTGCCGCTGGCGCTGTCGACCTTCACCGCCCGCCATCCCGCCGTGGAGCTCGACCTGGTGCTCGGCCAGCCGCACGAGCTCCTGCCCGACCTGGAGAGGGGCGCGCTCGACATCCTGGTGGTCTTCGAGCACGCGCTCGACCCCTGGAAGCCGCCGGAGGGGGTCGAGGTCGCCCACCTGTTCGACGAGCCGCAGCTCCTGGTCGTGCCGTCGGGTCATCCGGCGGGGCAGCGGCAGCGGGTACGGCTCGCCGACCTGGCCGACGAACCGTGGATCACCACGTACGGCACCGACACGCCGGTGTCGGTATTGGAACGGGCCAGCGCGCTGGAGGGGTTCAATCCGATGATCCGCTGCCGCAGCGACCACTACGAGGTCACGCTCGGGCTGGTCAGGGCGGGCCTGGGGGTGGCCCTGGTGCCCAGCCTCGGCGCGCAGGGCGCGGCGGGCATCCAAGTGTGCCGGCTGGACGGGCCCCGCCTCTTCCGCAGGATCGGCGCCGCCGTCCGCCCGACCAACCCCAACCCGGCGCTGCGCTCCTTCATCGACTACCTGCGCGACGCCTCGGCCCAGATGCGCAACGCCCTGCGCTGAGACTCCGGGTCCGGCGCCCGGGCCACGAGCGGGAGCGCCGGCCGCCGCACCAGGCCTGACCTGGCCTGGAGGCGTCCATCGGCTCCCACAGCCGGCCATGGGATGATCACACTCCTCACATCATTATGTCCTGACATAATGATGTGCTATTGCTTTGTCGTAAATTCATCGTTACGTTCTTGTGCGACAGCATCCCCCAAACGAGGAGGCGCAATGCGTCCCCTGCCCAGGCTTTTCCTGGCAGTCCTGACGTGCTCGCTTGTCGGAGCACTGTCTGTCCCGGCTTCGGGGCAGAGCATCCCGTCGGTGGACCCCGAGGTGGAGACCCCCGCGCTGTTCGACGACGAGGCTGGCGGCAACGCCAACGGCGACGACCCGGCCATCTGGGTCCACCCCTCCAACTCCGGCAAGAGCCTGGTGGTGGCGACGGCCAAGGAGGGCGGCCTCTACGTCTACAACCTTGACGCCGAGCAGCTCCAGCACCTGCCGGCACCCGCGGCGCCGGGGCCCGACGACGAGGGCGGTCGTTTCAACAACGTCGACGTCACCTACGGCTTCGGCGGGCGGGACCTCGCGGTCGTCTCCGACCGCGGCCGGGACCAGCTCCGGATCTACGCCATCGCGCAGGGCCAGCTGACCGACGTGACGGACCCGGCGGCGCCGTTCGTGTTCAACACCACCCAGTCGCAGGTCAACGACGGGGAGACGGCGTACGGCCTGACCACCTGGAAGGACTCCACCGGCACCTACGCTCTGGTCAGCCGCCGGCACACGACCTCGATCGGCCTGGTCAAGCTCCTTCCCAAGCCGAACGGCAAGGTCGGCTACCAGGTCGTCAGGACGCTGAACCTGCCCGCGTCGTTCGCCCTGCCGAACGGCCAGAGCTGGACCCCCTGCGACGAGCCGGACAGGACGCCGCAGGTCGAGGGCATGGTCGTGGACCAGCAGACCGACGTGCTCTACGCGGCCCAGGAGGACGTCGGCATCTGGCGGATGCGGGCCGACCTCACCGGGACGCCGACGCTCATGGACAAGGTCCGCGATTACGGCGTGCCCGCCACCTACGACCCGGCGACGGAGGAGTGCACGCCCGGCGTGGACCCCGGCTACGGCGGCCAGCACCTGTCGGCCGACGCCGAAGGCCTCACGATCTACTACCGGGACGACCAGAAGGGCTACCTGCTGGCCTCCAGCCAGGGCGACAGCACCTTCGCCGCCTACCGCAAGGAGGGCTCCAACGCCTACCTCGGCCAGTTCCGCGTCGGGACGCACGACGGCGTCGACGGCGTCGAGCACAGCGACGGCTCGACCGTGCTGAACGTCCCGCTGGGTGACTTCGACGAGGGCATGTTCATCGCGCACGACGGCGCCAACACGCCGGCCGTGCCCGACCGGGAGAACACGAACTTCAAGTTCGTCGGCTGGGAAGGCATCGCCGACGGGCTCGACCTTGACGTCGACACCGACGGCTGGGACCCCCGCGACTGAGGATGAGTGAAGCCCCCGGCCGGACGGGGCGCTTTCCAGTGGTCGTCGCAACACGATGATCACTTAATGGTGGAGAAGCACAGCGAGGCGCTCGGCTGGGACATCCCAGCCGGGCGCCTTTCGCGGTCCGGCGGTCAATTCGGCGGCGACGGCGTCGATTCGCTCTCGGCCGTGGACTGACAGGTCCCTTCCCTCGGGGAGGCGCCGGCGCGGCAGGCCGCCGGCGTTCCCGGTCGAGCCGCGCCGCCAGGGGCCGGCCGGGCCTCGGAAGCGGACGGGCGGGTCGGCGGCGACGTCGAACCCGTGGTGACGGCCTGTCCCGCCGCCTTGGCCCCCGCTCAGGGAGCGTTTGAGCCGGACCGGCAGCGTGGCCGTGGCCCCGGTCGGGGCGGCGCGCATGCTCTCGGCGCCGCGGACGCCGCCGCACTCGACGGGCAGGTGGACGGGCATCACGTAGCGGGTGGCGCGCCCGACCAGGGCGCCGACGGCCGACGCCTGGTCCTCGCCGATGGTCGGCCGCCCTTGGACGTGGAGCGCCTGGTAGGCGGTCTCGTGGCACACATGCGTCTCCGCGCGCTCGGGAAGGCTTCTGCGCAGGCTCGGGGCGATCCGCTGAGGTGGCGGAACGCGAAAGAAGGGGGCACCGCCGGTCGTCTGACCGGCGGTGCCCCCTTCTTTCGCGCCTTGTCCTCTTTCTCGCCTTGTCCGGCGCCGAGCCGTTGCGCCGCCCCTTCCCGGTACGCCGGTCGATCCCGGCGATTCCCGGCACGTCTCACGGCCGCTGAAATCCTGATTCACAAGGCGGAAGCACTCCTCCCGCTCCGCGGTCAGCTTCTTCCGCCTCTGCGGGGATCGGATCCGGTGGATCTCGACGTCCGTCGCACGCCCCGAGTCGGGGGCCGCGACGCCACCCGGAAGGGCGGCCTGACTCGCCGGCGGCTTCTCCGTCCACCGGCTCAGCCGTGGTTGACGCGCCAGAAGTCGGAGACCGTCTGGCGGTTCTGGAGGTCGCCGAGCAGCACCTTGGGGTCGGTGTGGAAGAGCTGGGAATTCCAGTCGCCCAGGCCGGGCGGGGTGACCGGCGGTTTGACGGTGGCGTTGCCGGAGACGCCGCCCTCGCCGATCTCGTGCTTGACGCCCTCCTCGGTCATGATGAAGTGGACGTACAGCTTGGCCGCGTTGGGGTGCTTGCTCTTGGCGGCGACGGCGACGTACTTGGGATAGCTGAAGCCGACGAACGGCGTCATCCCCGTGCACGTCGCCTGGGTGTATCCCTTGTCCTCGTTGTTGCGGAACTTCGAGATCGACATGAAGCCGATCTTCTTGTCGGTGGCGCTCGGCGCGCCCACCGCACCGGAGATGTCCTCGTCGGAGCCGGTCAGCACCGGCTTGTTGACCGACATCCGCTTGATCCATTCGAAGGCGGCGCTCTTCTCCTTGGTCTCCAGCGCCTTGCCGTACTTCGCCTGGTAGGCCTGCTCCAGCGCCTGGTTGCCGTGGGCGTCCAGCTGGGTGAAGAACGACAGCACGGTCGGCTTGCCCAGCGGATCCTGCATCACCAGCTTGCCGGCCCATTCCGGCTCGGTCAGGTCCCACACGTTCTTCACCGGGCACCCGTCGGGCGACAGCTTGGTGTTGTAGGCGAAGACCGTGGCCTTCGACAGCGCGAGCAGCGGGTTCTGGTTCTCCTGCGGGATCTGGTCCTTCAGGTCGGCGGGCACCCAGGTCTGTGCCACGCCCTGCGGGATGAGCTGGCCGACCAGCACCCCGCCGTCCTCGTACATCGCCGCGTCGATCGTCACGTTGTCGGCGGCGTGCTCTCTGAGCATCTTCTCGGCGGTCTGCGGGGTGTCGGACTTCACGCCCTCCATCGCGATGCCGTACTTGTCGGTGAAAGCCTTGGCCACTTCCTCGATGTCGCCGCTGGAGTCGTAGACCAGCAGGCTGCCCTCCTTCTTGGCGGCCTCGACCAGGGTGTCCAGGTCGAAGGCCGCGTCGACCGAGGGGCCGGGCAGCGGCTTGGCCGCCGTCGTCCCAGATGGGGCGTCGGCTCCTGTGGAGGGCGCGCACGCGGCGACGGCCAGTGCCAGCAGCGCCGCAGGGATGATCTTCCGGGTACGCCTCACGATGGCGTCACTCCTCTTGCCTCTCAAGGGTCGTATGCGCCTCTCAGAGCCCCGATCCGGCGGCGCAGTGCGCTCAACGATGAGTGCCACGTGAAGTGTTTGTCAAGACATTCTTACCTTTGTGAAGCACTCGACACGATCCTGTCACATGCCACGCGCGCGGACAGCCGTCTGGTGTTGGTTAAGACATCCTGATCTCCATTAATGTCTGACCGTGACTGTGACGAGATTGGACATCGACCTCGACAGGGCGAGTCCCGTACCCCTCTACTTCCAGGTGGCCGAGCGGATCGCGGAGGCCATCCAGGCCGGCGAGCTGCTCCCAGGATCCCGGCTCGCCAACGAGATTCAACTCGCCGACCACCTGGGGCTCTCGCGCCCGACCGTCCGCCAGGCCATCCAGTACCTCGTCGACAAGGGCCTGGTGGTCCGCAAGCGCGGCGTCGGCACCCAGGTCGTGCACGGCCAGGTCAAACGGGCGGTCGAGCTCACCAGCCTCTACGACGACCTGCGCCGGGCGGGACAGGAGCCGGTCACCCGGGTGCTGACCATCGACACGGTCCCCGCCGAGGAGAGCGTCGCCGTCGCCCTCGGTGTCTCGCCGGGCGCCGAGGTGCTCCGGCTGGAGCGGCTCAGATACGCCCTCGGGGAACCGCTGGCCCTGCTGCACAACTGGCTGCCGGCCGGGTCCACCCCCCTGTCGGCCGAGGCGCTGGAACGGCATGGGCTCTACGAGCTGCTCCGCTCCACCGGCGTCCGCATGCGGGTCGCCAACCAGCGGATCGGCGCCCGCGCCGCCACTCCCGCGGAGGCCCGGCTGCTGGAGGAGCGCCGCTCCTGCCCCCTGCTCACAATGGTCCGCACGACCTATGACGACCAGGGCAGGGCCGTGGAACACGGCTCGCACGTCTACCGCGCCTCCCACTACGCCCTGGAGGTCACCCTCGTGGAGCGCTGACCACACTCCGGAACCTCACGCTGGTGATGATGATAGTTAGTCCGAATGTCAGGACAAATTCTTGACGGTTTACCTCCCGTTCATCTAGAACTGGAGGCCCCTGGACGAGGAGTCATCATGCGTGTGGGTTTGTTGGGCCTTGGTCGTATAGGCGTGTTTCACGCTGCCACCCTTTCCGCTCTTGTCGACGAGCTGGTCGTCTCCGACGCCGACCGGAGTAGGGCGGAGGAGGTGGCCGGACGGCTCAAGGCCCGCGTCGGAGACCCCTTCGACGCCGACGCCGTGGTCATCGCCACCCCCACCGCCACCCATGCGGAGTTGCTGGTAAGGGCCTGTGACCTGGGGGTGCCGGCCTTCTGTGAGAAACCCGCGGCGCCCGGCGTCGCGGAGACGATACGGGTCGCCGACGCCGCCGAACGGAGCGGGACGGTCGTGCACATCGGCTTCCAGCGCCGCTTCGACGCCGGCTACACGGCCGCGCGCGAGGCGCTGCGGAGCGGCGAGCTCGGCACGCTGCACCGGGTCCACATGATCACCGGCGACCCGGCGCCGCCGGCCCCCGACTACGTCCCCATGTCCGGCGGCATCTTCCGGGACTGCCACATCCACGACTTCGACATCCTGCGCTGGGTCACCGGCCGCGAGGTGGAGAGCGTCTACGCGACCGGCTCCAACCGGGGCGAGGCGTTCTTCGCCGAGGCCGGCGACGTCGACAACAGCGCCGCGCTGCTCACCCTGGACGACGGCACGCTGGTCACCCTGCAGGGCTCCCGCTACAACGGCGCCGGCTACGACGTGCGGATGGAGCTGGCGGGCACCCTGCGGACCCGGGCGGTCGGCCTCGACCCGCGCACGCCGCTCACCAGCACCGAGGGGCTGCAGCCGCCCGGCGAGCCGTGGCCGGACTTCCAGGCCAGGTTCGATGCCGCCTACATCGCGGAGATGAGCGCGTTCCTGGCGGCGGCACGGGGCGAGCGCGAGAGTCCCTGCACGGTCCAGGACGCCCTGGCCGCGCTCCACATCGCCGAGGCGGCGGACCTGTCCCGCCGCAACGACCGCCCGGTCCGTCTTCTGGAGGTGACCAAGTGAGGATCGCTGCGGCTCCCATCTCGTGGGGCGTGTGCGAGGTGCCGGGCTGGGGACACCAGATGCCCCGGGAAAGAGTGCTGGCCGAGATGGCGGAGCTGGGCCTGACGGCCACCGAGCTGGGCCCCGACGGTTTCCTGCCCCCGGAACCCGAGCAGCGCGCACGCCTGCTCGACGGGTACGGCCTGCGCGCGGTCGGCGGGTTCGTCCCCGTCGTCCTGCACGACCCCGGCCATGACCCGCTGCCGGGTCTGCGGGCCGCGCTGGCCTCCTTCGACGAGGAGACGGTGGTCGTCCTGGCCGCCGCCACCGGCGCCGACGGCTACGACGCGCGTCCCTCACTGGACGCGGAGGGCTGGCGGACGCTCCTGGGCAACCTGGACAGGATCCGGCGCGAGACGGCCCACCTGGTCACCCTGCACCCGCACGTCGGGACCATGGTCGAGACCAAGGACGAGGTGGAGCGGGTGCTCGACGGCAGCGCGGTCCCGCTCTGCCTGGACACCGGTCACCTGCTCATCGGCGGCACCGACCCGATGGACCTCGTCCGCGAGACCCCCGAGCGGATCGCGCACGTCCACCTCAAGGACGTCGACACCGCCCTCGCCGAGCGGGTCCGGTCCGGTGAGCTGTCCTACACCGAGGCCGTGAAGGCGGGGATCTACCGCCCGCTCGGCCGCGGCGACGTGGACGTCCCCGGCATCGTCGCCGGCCTGGGAGCCGCCGGATACGCGGGCTGGTACGTCATGGAGCAGGACGTCGTCCTCGGCTCCGAGCCGCCCGGCGGCGCGGGCCCCCTCCACGACGTCCGCGCGAGCGTGGCCTTCCTGGGGAGCCTCGCGTGACCGACGTGCTGACCATGGGGCGGGTGGGGGTGGACATCTACCCGCAGCAGGTGGGGGTGTCGCTTCGGCAGGTGGAGACCTTCGGCAAGTATCTGGGCGGCAGCCCGGTCAACGTGGCGGTGGCCGCCGCCCGGCTGGGCCGTTCCAGCGCGGTGATCACCCGGACCGGGGCCGATCCGTTCGGGCTGTTCGTCCATGACGCGCTGCGGGAGTACGGGGTCGACGACCGTTATGTCAGTGCGGTGCCGGGGCTGCCGACGCCGGTGACGTTCTGTGAGATCCGGCCGCCGGAGGACTTCCCGCTGTATTTCTACCGCTGGCCCAAGGCGCCGGATCTGGAGATCCTGGCCGAGGAGCTGGATCTGGAGGCGGTGGCCGGGAGCCGGTTGTTGTGGGCGACGGTGACGGGGTTGTGCCAGGAGCCGTCGCGGGAGGCGCACTGGGCGGCGTGGCGGGCGCGGGGACGCCGGGCGCACACGGTGCTGGATCTGGACTACCGGCCGATGTTCTGGCCGGATGTGCGGACGGCGCGGATACAGGTGCAGCGGGCGCTGGGGCAGGTGACGGTGGCGGTGGGCAATCTGGATGAGGTGGAGGTGGCCACCGGCACGCGGGACCCGTATGAGGCGGGCCGGTTGCTGCTGGAGGCGGGGGTGGAGTTGGCGATCGTCAAGCGGGGGTCGGCCGGGGTGGTCGGGATGCGCGTTGGGGAGACGGTGGAGGTGGCGCCGGTGGAGGTGGAGGTGGTCAACGGGCTGGGTGCGGGGGACGCCTTCGGTGGGGCGTTGTGTCACGCCCTGCTGGAGGGCTGGCCGTTGGAGCGGACGCTGCGGTTCGCGAACGCGGCCGGGGCGATCGTGGCCGGGCGGCTGGCGTGCGCTCCGGCGATGCCCACCCTCGACGAGATCGAGGACGTCCTGTCGGGTGAATCTCCCAGAGGCGAGACCGCACATGCGTGAGGAGGACTACCGCCGGCTGCTCGACGACCGGGCCCGATATCCGGAGCGGGTGGCCGAGGCTGCCGCCGCGCGCGGGCGCAGGCCGCTGCTGGCCGGCCGCGACCAGTTGCTGATCATCGCGGCCGACCACCCGGCGCGCGGCTCGCTCGGCGTCGGTGACCGCCCGATGGCCATGGAGAGCCGCGTCGGCCTGCTCGACCGGCTGACGAGCGCCCTGGCCAGGCCCGGCGTGGACGGGCTGCTGGCCACCCCCGACATCGTGGAGGACCTGCTGCTGCTCGGCGCGCTGGAGGGCAAGCTCGTCATCGGGTCGATGAACCGGGGCGGCGTGCAGGGCTCGGCGTTCGAGTTCGACGACCGCTTCACCGCCTACGACACCGCCTCGATCGTCCGGATGGGCCTGGACGGCGGCAAGATGCTCTGCCGGATCGGCCTGGACGACCCCGCCACCGCCGCCACCCTGGAGTCCTGCGCCGGGGCGATCACCGAGCTGGCCTCGCACGGCCTGATGGCGATGATGGAGCCGTTCTGGTCGCGGCGGGTCGGCGGCGCGGTCAGGCACGACCTGTCCCCGGAGGGGATGATCCACGCCATCAACGTCGGCCAGGGACTCGGCGCGACCTCCGCCCGCACCTGGCTGAAGATCCCGGTGATCGAGGACATGGAACGCGTCATGGAGGCCACCACGCTGCCGACCCTGCTGCTCGGCGGCGATCCCACCCAGGCGCCCGACCAGGTCTTCGACTCCTGGGGCAAGGCGCTGCGGCTGCCCGGCGTGCGGGGCCTGGTCGTCGGCCGGGCCCTGCTCTACCCGCCCGGCGACGACGTGGCGGCGTCCGTGGACACCGCGGTGAGCTTGCTGGAGACCTCATGACGCACATTCCCCGCGGCACCGCCGCCGGCGCCCCGTGGGCGGTGAAGATCACTCCCGAGTCGGCCGGGTGGACCTATGCCGGACTGCGGGTCGTGGACCTGTCCGGTGGGAGCGTGGAGTTCACCACCGGTGAGGAGGAGATGCTGGTCCTCCCCCTGTCGGGCTCGTGCGAGGTCACCGCCGACGGCCTGCGGCTGCCGCTGGCCGGCCGCACGTCGGTCTTCGATTCGGTGACCGACTTCGCCTACCTGCCGATCAGGACGTCCGCCCGGATCACCGGCACGGGCCGTTTCGCACTCCCCGCCGCCCGCGCGACCCGCCGCTTTCCCATCCGGTACGGCCCGGCGCACGAGGTGCCGGTCGAGGTGCGCGGCGCCGGCCAGGCCAGCCGCCAGGTCAACAACTTCTGCGCCCCCGACGCCTTCGACTGCGACAAGCTGATGGCGGTCGAGGTGCTCACCCCCGGCGGCAA